>JBKQTS010000147.1:0-41710 GCA_052143075.1 Syntrophobacteraceae bacterium
TGTTCACCGAAGGGTGTGTGGATGAACCAAACCCCTTCAGCCTGCGTCCTCACAAAAGATCGGACGCGAACTTGAAGCGTCAAAGGCGCTTCCACTATGTCCAGCGCGAACCCGAAACGCAGTGAGGGTTCCGGCCGCGAACTATAAGTATGTGGCCTGGTCACGTAACGCTAACCGCGAACCCGCGACGTAGTGAGGGTTCATGCCCGGACTGGAAGCATGAACCGACAGTTGGAATGTTAAGCCCGGACCTGAACGAAGTGAGGGTCCAGTGCCTACCATCGTTCGGAAGTGTTAATGCGAATCCGAGCGAAGTGAGGGTTCCCCTCTTCAGCCTGCCGTGTTCCCGATTGCCTCTTTTTTGCTGCGATATTCCTTCTCAATGGCCATGATGCGGTCGTGGACGGCCCATACCCGCGATTCGGCTTCTTCGACGATTTTCAGTTGCTGAAGGACAACGAGCGATTTCACAAATTCGGTCTCGCCTTGCCTGTAAAGCGAATAGAATTCGGCGCCAAGCCGCGATCTTCTCTGATCGAGGTTGCTTTGGGCTTTGCGGAGCCTGAATTTTTGAATCATTATTTTCACGACTTTCAGTCCCCATGCCCATGCGAGCCTGACCCATTTCAGAATTAGGCGGGATGCTTTCTCCACTATGTCACTCGCCTCCATGTTTCCCCCTTTCACGCAGGTCCCAGCCTGTTACGGACTCCAGTTTGTCAAACATTTTCCGCCTGTGGCTTCCGGGCCAGTACACTCTTGCGCATTCCGGACACTTACGGAAATCCGGGGCTGTCTCGAGAATATAATCCGGAACAGCGCCGAAGGCCGCCTTCCTCGGAATCTGAAGCAAATCCGCATTGCAGAGACTGCATCTTGAAAACGGCCGCAACTCGTCAATACCTATGCTCAGCGAGGATATCAATTCTTTCAACTGCTCGAACTGACGATCGGCGCGAATGAAGAGGATGCCCTCGATATCTCGCAATTTCTCTCTTCGGGTAACGGGAATGATCCCTTCGGAAAGCAGGGAATCAACCTGGGCCGGGTCATCAAGCGGCATCGAACGAGCGTCGAACCCAAGCACCCGGAGCCATTTTGCCAGCTTGCCCAGCATTATGTCCACAGCGAAGCGCTTTTCCGGATATTCCACTCTGCTCATTTTAACTTGTCCAGGTCCACCTTTCGTACATCGGGCAGGGAGGGCATGTAAAATACCGAAGGCTGGAATTGTGGAGTGGGCTTTAGCTCTTCCAGGCGAATTTCCATATTCCATTCACTTGAGGAAATCCTGATTTTGTCGGGCACAGCTTCTTTGGTGAGCCCAACGGGCGGATCATAGGAAACACGGCCTTCGAATTCAGCGCTGCGAACGAATATCCCCTCGAGAGCGAGCGAGTCGGCAGTGAAGTACCATTCGAAATAATTACCCTCGATGTTTGAAATCAGGCGGCGCCCGTCGGCGTCAGAGCGGCTTTCCAGGTGTCCGAATTGCTCGGCAGGCACCGAAGCGGTAAGCGCGTAGCGAAAGAGATCGACCGGCAGGCTGACCCCCAGGAACTCTTGAGCAAGGGTTTCAGGACGCTGCGCCGTGAAGATCACCTTTTCAGAGGGAATCAGAAGAACCGGCCCTCTTTCGTTGAAAACATAAAGGCCGGCCGTCTGGCCGAGCGGAGTGAACGTTTCGAACCTGACATAATTCCGCCCTTTTGCGAAAACAATCGCCCTCGAGCTGAATTTCGAGGTTTTGCTGTCAACTCTCAGCCGGAATTTGCATTGGTAATCACGCCAGAAATCCGATCTTTCTTTCATATTAGCGATTTCAAAAGATGGGGCGGCAGGTTTTTCCGATACTTCAGGAAGTTTCCCCGACAAGCGGGCGCAACCCGCAGGAATCACAAGGAGGAGCAGAAGGCCAAGAAGAACGAAAGACCCGAACGCATTGAATAAAATTCCGCCCGCCGATCCCCGTTGACAAGACTCTGGAGCGTTTAATCCGGGGGTTTGCCGTACCGGTGAAGGTCTGCGGTAAGTTTCCATGGAATTAAACTCGGATTGGATGCGATGTCAGACAATACAGGGCACAATCAAAAGGCTTCGCGCGATATAACCGGACTGAACGCTTGCGGCTATTTTATGGAGTCAATTTTTGCCTTTATTTTTTCGGGTTCCGAGTGATTGTCCTGGATCGCTTTCTGGTAAGCTTCGGTGGCCTTCGCCTTCTTGCCGAGCTCAAGGTATACGTCCCCGAGGTGCTCTAGAATGACCGGATCGTCCGGCACCCGCTTTACCGCCTCGAGCAGCGCGTCCAGGGCCTTCTTGTGTTTACCCATCTTGAAATAGACCCAGCCGAGGCTGTCCATGATATAGCCGTCATCAGGCGCAATATCGAGGGCTTGAATTATCATTTCCTTGGCGCTGACAAGGTTTGTTCCCGTTTCAGCGTAGCTGTAGCCGATGAAGTTAAGAGCATTGGCATTCTTGGGATCAATGGCCAGAATTCTGCGCATTGTCTCGACAGCTTCCTCCTTCTTGCCTATTTTGTCTAAAATGACCCCTTTGCGAAAAAGCATGTCAGTATCGTTGGGCAGCTTTTCCAGGCCGAGGTCGAGGGCTTTCATTGACTCTTCGTACTGGTTGGCGTCTTCATATAGCATTGCCAGGTAAAGATAGAGGTCACCCACATCAGGGTTCTTTGCGATCGCCTCGTTCAGCACCTTGGCGCCGCTGGCAAAATCTTTCAATTTTGCGAAAACCATGGCCAGGCGCGACTGCGCTGCATTCCACATGGGGCTGGCCTCGGAGATCAGGCGAAAGTTCCGTATCGCCTGTTCATAATCGAGCTTTTCTTCGTATGTGCTCGCAAGGTAATAGAGGGCCTGATCGTATTGGGGATCTTCTTTCAGCAGGCCCGTAAATTCGCTTATGGCCTCTTCGTAGTGTTTCTGCTGGAGGTCGATGATGCCGATTTTAAGCTGACTCTCCAGGTCTTTGCGGTTGATCTTGAGCAACCGGTTGAACTGCTGAATTGCGTCTTCGGCCCTGCCCTCCCGCATGTAAAGGTTGCCAAGTCTGGTGCGGGCTTGCACACTTCCCGGATCGGCTGCAAGAATCCTGGCATAGGTCTTTTCGGCCTCACGCGGACGGTCGGTTACTTCGAAAATATAAGCCAGGTCGAGCAGGCCGTTCTCAAAACGAGGCTCTGCGGCAAGCAGTTCCCTGTATATCTTCTCCGCCTGTGCGTAGTATTTCATATCCAGGAAAATCTTCGCCTTGTAATATAGGGACATGGGGTTGTCGGGGACTATCTCTTTGAGCTGATCGAAAACCTCAACGGCCTCATCTAAACGTTTTTCCTGGGCATACAGTGCCCCCAGCAGCAAATAGGCGTCCTCTTCCGAAGGGTTGATCTCGATGACCCGCTTGTATGCCTCAATGGCTTGGTCGATCTGCCCTTTGCTCGCGTAGAGCTGACCCAGCAGCAGGTACGACGGTGCGTAATCAGGGGCAGACTGGATCGACTGTTCGGCAAGTTTGAGCGCTGAGTCTATTTTGCCCTCACGCAGGTAGATCAGGGCGAGTTCAGTCAGCAGTGTCGGCGACTGCGGGTCGATCTGCAAAGCCTTTTCGTAAGCTTCTATTGCCTTGTCGAACTGCTTTTCGCTAACATATTCCTGTGCAGCCAGGTACTCATAATAAACTTGCGCCCTCGGGTCTTGAGCGCTCGGTGCGGCAGAACCTGACGGACCTGGCCGGATTAGCGATTGAGTGCACCCTGAAATGAAAAGAAAAAGACAGAAGAGCAAACGTATATAAATCATTTAAGAGATTAATCCTCCTATTGAAGCGGGCCGAAAAAAACAGTAAGAAACTCAGTACAACTTTTAAGAATTATCATGATTATGGTTTTTCAGTCAATGACTTCCCTTCGTAACCGGGCAAAGGGCGCAAAGAGTTAAAACACGGCGCCCCGGAATTTTCAAGCATGACGCAGAATGAGTATCCCAAACTCCGCAATGGGCTCGAAGCTCATCCAATAGAACATTGCGGTAAAAAAATGTTCCTTCTTCGTGACCGGATCGGCTATGCGCCGGAAAGTCTGATTTTTCCTCCTCCCGTTGTCTCGATTTTAGGCAACATGAACGGCAGTAATTCTCTCAGGGACCTGCAGGCTGATTTCATGAGGCAAACAGGCCAGTTGCTATATCTCGAGGAACTGCAGAACCTGGTTAAAACTCTCGATGAACACCTCTTCCTCGATAATGATCGGTTCCGAAGCCTTGAGGCAAAAGAGGTTTCTGAATTTTTCGGCAACCCCGTGCGAAAAATGCGCCATGCCGGGGTAAGCTACCCGACAAAAGCAGAAGAACTGCGCGAAAGACTCTATTCCTTTTTCCAACCCGAAAACGGTGGACCGTGCTTTCCCAATCCATCAGGCGCACATGCCGGGAGGATCGTTGGCCTTGTGGCGCCGCATATCGATCTTAACGCGGGCGGCGCCTGTTTTGCCCACGCCTACAAGTCGACCGTCGAAGCGCTGGCGCCCGAAACCTGGATAGTGTTGGGAACGGGACACGATTTTGTAGAAAACTGCTTCGCGTTGACTGTTAAGGATTTCGAAACGCCGCTCGGTCGGGTCCGCTGCGATACCCAAATCTGCGAAGAACTGGTTCGCCGCACGCCGTTTGACATCCGCGCCAGTGAATATAATCATCGGACGGAGCATACAATAGAATTTCAGGCGGTATTTCTTTCTTACCTGCAACCGGAAGCGCGCATAGTCCCGATTTTGTGCTCTTTTGGGCATGAGGAATGGTTATCGTGCAAAAATCTCGTCGACGATTTCGCCCGAAATCTTGCTGAACTTGTTTTCGGGGAGAAATATTCGGTCGGGCTTATTGCAAGTGTCGATCTGGCCCACGTCGGCCCGCGCTATGGCGACCGGTACAAGCCGCATAAGGCAACGATCGAGGAAAATCTTTCATCGGACGCTTCTCTTTTGAAACTGCTCGAGCAATGCCGCGCGGACGATTTTATCAATCAGATCAACCGGGAAGCAAACGGCAGAAAGATATGCGGGGTCGCGCCTCTTTATACGATGGCAAAGGCCCTCGAAGGGCATGTCCATGGAAACACCCTGTGCCATTCTCATGCGGTTGTGGATGAGCAAGGCTCGTTTGTAACCTTCGCGAGCATGGCTTTTTACATCGACTGATACCAGGTTACCTGGAAAATGCCGTTTTCATATTTTGCGGGTGACTCGGGCCGCATGAAGAATTGCGTTCAAAGAGCGACAAATAACCCCGAACTGAGCGGGGAAACTTTTCCCTCGATCTCCAGGCTCCGCCAGGCGCACGCGCGGTCGCGCATGGCCGAGCGCTAGGCGCTTCGGCGTCTGGCCGCAGGCCCGCCTCGCGGAGCGTCGAGATTATAAGCCGCGTAGAGGCGAGGGGGTGTGGGGGGCAAATGTCCCCCCAGCCCCCACGCTTTTAGAAATCTTCTGGATTGACCCCACGGAAGAACCTAACCGGACACTGCGATGCAGGGGGATTTCAGCTTGAAAGCTTTTTCTACTCACTGCCCACTGGCCACTGTTCACTCATCGCTGAGCGATGCGACCGTTGCCCTTGAAACACTGGGCTGCAAGGTGAACCAGTATGAAAGCTCATATTTTCTTGAAGTTTTGCAGCAGGCAGGTTACCGGCCCGTGCCTTTTCGAGAGCGCGCGGACATTTATATCGTCCACAGTTGCGCGGTGACGGCCAAAGCGGGGTTCCAGACACGGCAGTTGCTCAGAAGGGCGCGGCGCGCCAATCCGGACGCCATGGTCGTGGCAGCGGGATGCTACGCTCAACTGGAGGGGAATCGGATAGCGCACGAGAGGCTGGCGACGCACATTCTGGGAAATCCCGGGAAATTCAATCTCTTGGATTGGTTGAACCGGCCCGGCAGTTTCGAAGAGCCATGCATTGCCCTCGATCGGGCGCCCCGTTCCTGCTCCGAATTTGAAATTCTTCCGGTATCGCGCATGCATACCGGCCGAACGAGGGCTATGCTGAAAATCCAGGACGGATGCGATTCCTTTTGCTCTTACTGTGTGGTGCCGCACGTTCGCGGGAGGAGCCGGAGCCTTCCCGCCCGCCTCGTTCAGGCCCAGATGGAGGAACTGCTGGGTGCGGGTTACCAGGAAATAGTGCTTACCGGCATCCACCTGGGAAAGTGGGGCAAAGACCTCGAGCCGGAACTCAGCTTGTCGCATTTGCTCGAGAAGATGAACTCGAACCACCATCCGGCACGCCTTCGTCTGAGTTCGCTGGAGCCTGAGGAGTTCGATTCCGGACTGCTCGGTGTGATTTCGTCGGCTCCATGGATTTGCCGCCACTTCCATATTCCCCTGCAAAGCGGAGATCCCGAAATCCTGGCTCGAATGCGCCGCGGCTATAATCCTCAAAATTACGCTGACCTTGTCGCCCGAATTCATGCCGATTTCCCTCATGCGGCAATCGGCGCCGACGTGCTGACGGGATTTCCGGGGGAGAGCGAAAAACAGTTTGAAAACACGCTCGAGTTTATTGAGGACCTGCCCTTGAGCTACCTTCACGTGTTTCCGTTTTCTCCACGTCCGGGCGCCGCCGCCGCCACGTTTCCCGGCCGCATCGAGGGAAGGGAGTTAAAGCGCCGCGCAACTGTTCTGCAGGCCCTGAGCAAGCGAAAAAAGCGCGCTTTTCGGGAAAAATTCATCGGGAAACCCTTGGAGGTCCTTATCCAAACCGAGGTTCAACCCGGCTTGTGGGAGGGACTTTCCGACAACTATATAAGAGTGCTGTTCCCTCCGAGTGAAGGCAGTTGCCCGGGAAAGCTCACCTGGGTGAAGGCGGCCGGGTTCAAGAACGAAGATCTCGAAGGGGAGCCGCTTATGCCAATTTGCGTTCAAGGTGGCGCCGATGAATGACAAAGAAAGCGCGAGTTGCCCCCAACTTATACCGAGTTGCGTTCAAGAAAGCATCAAGTCAAGTGCGTGGGGAGCTTTCCCCCCACACCCCCTCGCCGCTACGCGGCTTCACTGTGGCGCTGCGGCGGCGGCCCCCGCGCATGCGCGGTGGCTTGCCGCCGACAGCGCCGAGCGCTCGGCCTCGCGCGACCGCGCGTGGCCGAGATCCTGCGGGGTGCGGGGAAAACTTTCCCCGCTCAGTTCGGGGTTGTTTGTCGCTCTTTGAACGCAACTCGGTATTATATACAATACTCGGCGAACAAAATATCATAGCAATTGTGGACGCCACTCAACGATGTGCCTCGCGGAGTGCGGAAGGCCCACCGGTGGATGTGTCTATCATGCGCGTTGGGCCTCTGCAGCGGGAGGCCTTGCCCCCGGTGAAACGGCCCTGCGGTGAGTCTTGGGGCGAGAGCGTTTCAACGGGGAACCCGCTTTTCATGTCCGTGGGATATCGGTTGCCTTGCAGCAGATATCTCGCGATACGACGGGGAGGAGCATTTTTGTTGGTGGGGCTTTTAAATCAACCGGCCCGGACTTATCAATCAGTCCCCTCGTACTTGAAGGAGAGCTTTATGCGCGCGCGATATTCTACGATCTTCCCGTTCTCGATCCGCACGTCCAGCTTGTCCACTTCAGCAATTCTCAGGTCCCTCAGGCTCTTGGTTGAAGTTTCAATGACCTCTTTTGCCGCTTCCTCCCAAGAATTTGGACTGGTTCCGACAACTTCGACGATCTTGTAAACCGACATGGCAGTTATCCTTTCGTTATAGCTACCGTAGAAAAGAGGGAAAGGGAGGTTCTCCTCTCCCCTGACCAATCACGAAACTGATTTCACAGCGCAAATATGCACCCAAGCGGGTTGTACTGAGCGCTATGCTATCACGTGAGCGTCAAAATAATCATCGAGCCGCATATTGCAACTGAATGAGTCGTCTCACGGTGTGCCAGCACTTCGCAGCCCCCATGAAAAATGCAACGAAATGTCTTTTGGAAATCTGAAAAATCATCATTGAGACGAACTCAGGTTAAACCAAGTTCAAGAGCAGGCGGGAACTTTTTTGGTTCATCCGGAAAACGAGTACCTGCAGGTTGTGAAAGGACAGTACCTATCTGGCGTGAATTCCACCGGGGGCTTTCAGAGTTACATAAAAAAGGGATTTCCGGGTGAATGCATCAGTATCCAGACAGACATTAGTGTGGCGGATTTTATGTAACCCCTTCAGGGTAAATACGGTTTGTGTACATCTATAACCCAGGGTGGCGTCCCGCGAGGCGCGAGACTGACCCTGGGCTGACTTATTAAGCCCCTTTGGGGCGCTGTCCCTTCGGGGCTGGAAATCCAAACCATAGGTACTCGCTTGCCGGATGAGCCACTTTTTTGACGTAGGAAAGTCCTGCGCTTTGCATTGTCGCGCAGTCTCTTGCAGGGGATGACTTTATGCCCTCCCCGAGGCACCTGATTTGAACGCAACTCCGGGTTAGCAGCCGTCACCCGAGCCGGAGCACCCCTGCCCCTTTGAGCAGCCGCCTCGCCGCCGGGCTTTGAGCTCGTTCAAACCTCGACCCGAGTAAACCGCAGCGAGCGCCGGCTCGATGAACCCGCTGATCTCGATTGGTTCTATACCCGCTTGTGCAAGCGCATTAGCAGGATTTAGTCCGATTCCGGCCACCAGGACAGCCCGGCAATCCTTGAGTGTTTCAGCCAATTGCTTCCATCTCAAGTCGCCTCCGCCAGGTTCGGGGGTCATACGCTCCCCGATACACTGGAAACCCTCTTCGGTCCTGGACCAGATCTGAAGCCTGTACGCCTCTCCGAGGTGCTGATTTACGAGCATCCCCTCCATAGTCGCCACAGCCACATATGGCCGCCCGGCAAGGCCGGGCGCATGACCCGCGCATTGCGCAAGACACCCGCGAAGCTCCTCGCTGCGGTCTTCTCCCAGCAGCCCTACCGCATCGGCTCGACATCTTGCGCAGTGCCGCATCTGCGGCAGGTAACGCCCGGCCGCAGCGCGGATCTCCTCGATCATTTCCGCACCAGGCTCCTCTATATCCTCAAAAGGCGTATCACTGTTGGGGTGCATCGGCATGCAATTGAGTACATCGACCCCCAGACCCGCCATGGTCCTGGCGACTTCTTCGACGTGGCGGTCGTTTACCGAAGGGACGACAATAGTGTTCACCTTGACCGTAATGCCCCTGCTCTTTAATCCTTTTATGGCGGCAATCTGCCGGTCAAGCAGCAGTTCGGCGCCTTTTAAGCCCCGGTAAATGACCTTCCCGTCGCGGACCCAACTATATATCTTCTGCCCTATTTGCGGATCGACGGCATTGACCGTTATAGTGACATGGGAAACACCGATTTCGGCGACTTCGTCCAGGTAGCCGGCGATCTGCAGCCCGTTGGTCGAAAGACACAGAAGAATATGCGGATATTTATCTCTTATCAGGCGCAGCGCCTGGAGCGTTTCCCCCGGGTTGGCAAAAGGATCTCCAGGGCCGGCGATGCCGGCAACCGATATCCGCGTCTCGCGTTCAAGAACTTTTTCCACATACCTTAAAGCCTGCAACGGGGAAAGCAAAGCGCTTGTCACACCCGGCCTGCTCTCGTTTACACAATCGTACTTGCGGTTGCAGTAGTTGCACCTGATGTTGCAGTGAGGTGCAACCGGCAGATGAACACGGCCGTACGAACCCTTGACGGCGCCATTGAAACAGGGATGGCGGCTCAAATCGCGCGAGATGTTCATTTCAGTTTCCTTTCAGTAGACAGTAGCGGGCAGCAGGAAGAAAACCGTCCAATTGCTCCTTGCTCCAGCTCCTCACATACTTGCATAGCCAACCGGCGAATCGTTTTGATTTACCTCGATAAGGGCGTTCACAATGCGGTCAAGGAGCGATTGTGTTCCTCTGTAGCCCACGTGAAGGACTCTCTGCCCTCCGAATCGGTCGTGAATTGGAAACCCCACACGGATGAGGGGAATGCCGAGCGTCCTGGCGAGCGTATAACCTTTGCTGTGACCGATGAGCAGCTCGGGTGAAAGCTCCCGGGCCAACTCCTCGATCTGCAGGAAATCCATTCCTTCATGGACGACGGGGACGGCGGGGCCGTCAGCCGAAGTTGCCGCTGCCTTCGGCGGCGGCTGAAAGGCGCTGCTGCCGTATTCGCCACAGCCTTCAGCGGCGGCCGGTTTTAAAGGGGGTTTTGCGCCCGAGGCGGATGGCGGCGCTATCCCTGCCGTAACCCGCTCTATGGCCTGCTTGAACCGCCCGCTCCTGCCGCCCGATGCGCAAAGCACCGGTGTAATTCCGACCTCGGTCAAAAAAGAAGTGAGCGCGACTACCAGGTCCTCTTCGCCGTAAATGACCGCACGCTTGCCGAAAAGGTATTTGTGTGCATCCACGTAGGAATCGAGCAGGCGTCCCCTCTCCAGAACATGCCTGTCGGGGCGTTCGGTACCGCTCAACGTCTCCAGTGCATCGAAGAAAATGTCTGTTTCGCGAAGGCCTATCGGAATTCCCATCCGGTGCAAAGGCACCCCGAAGCGCTCATTGAGAAATTTCCCGGCCGTCCTGCAATCTTCCAGTGTCGAGCCGAACTCAAAGGTTGCGGTCGCTCCCCCCATGCGCCGTATGTCTTCTATGGGTGTTCCGCCTCGGGGGATCTTTTCATATTCCTGCAGAGCCGGGCCGTCGAGGGTCATGGAGAAGTCGGGCAGAATGACCGACGGGTACCGGAAATCATCTATGATTTCCTTGAGGTGCCGAAGGTCCTCGGGTGAGAGGAAACCGGGCAGCAACGTCAACATTTGTGCGCGCTCCACATCCTCTGACACCTGCTCGACTACGGCCCTCACTGCAGCATGGAATCCTTCCATGTGCGTTCCGGAATAGCTCGGCGTCGATACAGTCACGAGCGCAGGCAGGTCCCGCAGGCCGTCTTCCCCCGCCTCCCGGCGGAACTCTTTTACGATCATCGGCACGTCATCCCCGATGGTTTCCGTAAGGCAGGTCGTCGCAACGCCAATAAGCCCGGCGCCGTACTTGGTCATGACGTTTCGCAGTCCCTGCTTGAGATTGGATGCTCCACCGTAGACCGCATGTTTTTCTCCCAGGGACGATGAGGCGATGTCCATAGGCTCCCTGAAATGACTTATGATGTAACGGCGCATGTAGGTTGCGCAGCCTTGAGATCCGTGCAGCATGGGCACGGCGCCCTGGATGCCCCGGAAGGCGAGGCAGGCCCCAAGCGGTTTGCAGAGCTTACAGGCGTTGGTGGTGGACACGTATGGCGGATGTTCCATCTCAAACCTTCTCTTTCCTGCGGGGCACAAAGCGCCAAACCGGGCTCATGACAGAGGAATGCACTTCCCTTGCAAAGTTGAGCATTCCCACAAACCCCTCCAGAGGCTGCTTGCGTTCGTGGTTATGGTCGCAGAATCCCACCCCGAGTTTGTAGGCGATGGGCCTCTCCTTGACACCCCCGACAAAAATGTCGCAATCCTTTTCCTTGAGAAAGCTGGAAAGCTCCAGCGGATTGGAGTCATCGACTATAATGGTCCCCTCATCGGTGATCTCATGAAGTTCCCTGTAATCTTCCTCGGTACCCGTTTGAGATCCGACCATGACGACTTTCATTCCAAGCAACCGGAAGGCCTTGACCAAAGAGAAGGCCTTGAAGGCGCCCCCCACGTAGATAGCGGCCTTTTTTCCTGAAAGGTCCTGTCTAAATTTCTGAAGCTCCGGATAGAGCAACGTGAGTTCATCTTTGACCAATTCCCTCGTTCGCTCGATAATCCCGGGGTCTTTGTCCTTGAAAAATTCCGCGACATCGTAAAGGGCCTGGGCCATGTCCTCAACACCGAAATAGGAAACCCGCTTAAACGGAACCCCGTAGGATTCCTTCATCATTTGGGCAAGCTCGATAGTGGCTCCGGAACACTGAACCAGATTCAGGGCGGCCCCATGCGCCCGCATGATCTGTTCGACACGCCCATCCCCGGTTATGTTCGCTACTGTCTCAATGCCCATTCTGTCGAAGTAATCCCGGATTATCCAAAGCTCGCCGGCAAGATTGAAATCTCCGAGAATATTTACGCTGAGATCGGAGATGCCCGAAGTATCTCCCGTTCCGACCAGCCGGAACATGGCCTTGCAGGCGGCGCTGTACCCTTCGCGCTTGTTCCCCTTGAATCCCTCTGACTGAACCGGAAGGACCGGGATTTTCTTTTCAGACGCGACCCGCCTGCAAACCGCCCCCAGATCGTCTCCGATGATTCCCACGATGCAGGTCGAATAGACGAAGGCCGCCTTTGGATTATGGCGCTCTATAAGTTCGGTGAGCGCCCGGTAGAGCTTTTCCTCAGCTCCGAAGATGATATCCCTTTCCTGGAGGTCTGTGGAAAAGCTGAGCCGGTGCAGACTGGGGCCTGAGGAGAGGGCGCCCCGGATATCCCAGGTATACGCCGCGCAGCCTATGGGGCCATGAACGAGATGCAGAGCATCCGCAATCGGATAGAGCACGACCCTTGAACCGCAGAAAACACAAGCCCGCTGACTTACCGCTCCGGCAAGGCTGTCCCGGTTGCAGTCCATATCGAAGGGCTCCCGGCCCTTTATGTGGATCTGGTTTTCACGTTCCTTAAAGATTGCTGACCCTGCTGTGCTCATTGTATTTCCTTCAAGCTGCTGCGAAAAAGGTCATCGCGGGCATGGCCCGCTCCTACTCTAGAAGAGGTAGTCTTCGGCAGGCTTGCCTTCCTGGAGCGCGTCCAGTATTTCATCTATGACGTTTTCACCGCTGACGTTCCGGTACCAGTAGCCCTGCGGATATATGATCAGGATAGGCCCTTCCTCGCAAAGCTTAAGGCAGCCGGTGCTGGAGACGATGGCATTCATGCCGCGGTCCACAAGTTCCTCTTCGAGGTAATTTATGAGCTGCATCGAATCTTTTTTGATGCACTTTCCCTTGGCTTCCAGACCTCTGAAGCTGGCGCAAACGAGTATATGGTGGTCGGGTTTTTGCATTTTCGTGGTCCTTTCTCAAATCTCGGAATTTGATTTTTTACTTCTCACTGCGAAACTTACATCACCAGTTCAAAGGATTCCTCGGGGGAATCCCTGTCTTTGCGGTCGAGGAGCGCATCGAGTATTTTTTCGAGCAGGCGCACTCCGCCCATGTACCCAACAGTGGGAAAGTAGCTGTGGCCTATGCGGTCGAGGATAGGGAAGCCGAACCTGATAAAAGGGATATCCTCGTCACGCGCGATGTACTTGAGATAGGTGTTGCCCATCATGAGGTCGACGGGATCGTTTTTTATCCACTGGTGGAAAAGGAACATGTCGCCCCCTGCCCTGACATTCACCTGGTGAGGGATCTCACTGGTGATCTCCCGAATCCTTGCCTCGAACTTCTTTCCGGGGGTGCCCGTAACAATGTGGATAGGCCACATGTCGATCGAGACGAGAAATTCGGCAAGAGATATGAGTTGGTCCGGGTCTCCTACAAGCCCCACCTTTTTGTGATAGAAGTATTGGTGCATGTCGGTGATGATGTCCAGCAACCTTCCCCGCTCGAGGTTGATCGAATCGGGGACGCTAACCCCCGCAACGGTTCTGAGCGTATCGATGAATGAGTCCGTTGCCTTAAGACCGATGGGCAGCTCGAGCAGTTCACAATGAACGCCGCATTTCACATCCAGGGCGCGGGCTGCGGGCCATGAAGCAGTCTGGCCAAGCGCAACGGTCGCCTTACTGGCACCGGTGCTCGTCAGGGCGCCCACCGTGACACCGCCTTTCGGATACATTTCAAATCTCCCGGTTTGAGGGCGATTCAAAACGTTGGAGGTGTCGGGGAAAATAACCGTCCTGATGCCCAACTCGCCGGCAATCCTCCTGATCTCTTCCATATCTGAAGGCTCGACATATCCGGGAATGATGTTGATCTGCTCCGATCGCTTCCCGTTGGACGCGGAAAAATAACTCACCATGGCTTTCGTCATATTTGCAAAGCCGGTTACGTGCGATCCGACATAACTCGGCGTATTGGCGTGAATGACAATCCTGCCTTTGGGTATCTTTCCTTCGGCTTCCGCTTTTCGCGCTATCTGCGGGATATCGTCTCCGATGGTCTCCGACAAACAGGTGGTGTGGACGGCTATGACATCGGGATCGTAAACCGTAAATATCGTATCGATTGCCTGGATGAGATTGGCCTGCCCGCCGAATACGGATGCCCCTTCGGTAAAGGAACTGGTTGAGGCCATGACCGGTTCCTTGTAATGCCTGGTAAGGGCGCTGCGGTGGTATGCACAGCACCCCTGGGAGCCGTGGCTGTGAGGCAGGCAGCGATGAATGCCCAGCGCAGCGTACATCGCCCCGATCGGCTGGCATGTTTTGGCCGGATTTATCGTGAGGGCTTCTCTTTCCCTGACTTCTTTAGGTGTATGTCGAAGCAGCATGAGGTTATTCTCCCTTCGGCCGATTACTGGCACGCATAGGTTGCGGCAAGTTCGGGATTTGTCTGCCAGGGCGCTTTCAGGTACGACCATACTTTGCTGTTCACCATACGGTCGATTTCCTCGTAGAAGTTTATCGCGCCCTTGAATCCTGCGTAGGGACCACCCGAATCGTAGCTGTGGAGCTGCTTCATCGGGATGCCTTTTTTCTGGATGGCGTACTTTTCCTTGATTCCTGCGCAAAAAATCGCAGGCTTATAGATGTCGATCATTCTTTCTGTTTCATACTGGCTGATATCGTCTATGACCAGGGTCCCCTCTGCCATTTGGGCCATCATTCCTTCATAGTCCTTGAACAGGAAACCCTTTGCGGCAAGCTCTTCGATTTGCTCTGCGCTCTTCCTGGGGCGGTATCTTTCCGGGTCCGGATGTACCTCCAGCTCTTCGATGTTTCTGCTGTCTGCGTCAATCTTTATGTCGGGCAACACCTTGCGCCCCTCGTAGTCATCTCTGTGAGCGAACTCATAGCCGGCGGAAATCGTCTTCATGCCGATCTCTGCAAAAAGGTCCTGGTAATGGTGGGCGCGGGAGCCTCCGACAAAGAGCATGGCGAGTTTTCCTTCACAGCGCTCCCTGACTTCGGCCTGAACTTTTTCCACTTCCACCATCTCCTCGGCTATGACATTCTCCACCCTGTCGATAAGTTCCTGGTCTTCGAAATACTTTGCGATCTTGCGCAGGGACTTTGCAGCGGATTTAGCACCTATGAAGTTGATCTTTATCCAGGGAATCCCGAATTTTTTCTCCATCATCTCAGCGACGTAATTAATGGACCTGTGGCACATGATTGCGTTCAGATCGGCGGTGTGCGCGGTTGCGAACTGGTCGTAGGTGGAGTTGCCGCTGAACGTGGCCACCGGGGTGATTCCGCATTTTTCCAACACCCGGTCGATCTCGAAGGCATCGCCGCCTATGTTGTACTCTCCGAGCATGTTTACGCGGAACTTGCCTTCCTTCGCCGTATCATCAAGCCCCACAACATGCTTGAATATGCCGTTGTTGGCTATGTGGTGGCCTGCCGACTGGCTTACTCCCTTGTACCCCTCACAACTGAAAGCGAAAATGTTGATCCCGAGCTTCTCTTTCATCTCCTTTGCCACGTTGTGAACGTCGTCGCCGATCAGTCCGACCGGGCAGGTGGAAAAGATACTGATGGCCTTGGGCCTGAAGATGTCGTATGCCTCCTGGATTGCGGCCCTGAGCTTTTTTTCGCCTCCGAATACGATATTCTCGTCCTGAAGGTCCGTCGAAAAGCAGTAGGTCATGAAATTTGGGTCTTCGGCAGTAGGCGGCCTGGTCTGATTTCGCCTGGTAAGCCAACTGTAGAATCCACACCCGATAGGGCCGTGAGTGAGGTTTACGAAATCCCTGGTCGGCCCCAGCACCACCCCCTTGCAGCCGGCATAAGCGCATCCGCGCTGGGTTATTATGCCGGGAATTGCGCGGGAATTAGCCGCTATTTCAGGCACTTCGCCCTCTTTGTTTATGACGATCTGCTTCGCTCGTTTGCGGGCGACTTTGGTCGGGTACGCGGCAATCAGTTCTTTTTTTACGGCATTCGGGTCGATTGTGTCGACCTCGAGTGCCGCTCTTCTATCGATCATTGCAGCCATCGGTTTCTCCATTTTGGGCAAAAGGCTGTTAAAGCTCGTCGAGTACAGTCTCGCCCCATTCTCCGGTCCTGACACATACGGAGTCCAGGACAGGGCTCACGAAAATCTTGCCGTCCCCCGATTTTCCTGTGCGGTTGACCCTGATTATCGTATTTACAGCGGTATCGACCAGGTTGTCAGGCAGGACGATGAATATGAGCCTTTTGGGGATCAGGCGCTGAGAGTGTCCGAGCTGGGCTATCGCTTCCTCGTAGCCTTTCTCGGCCCCTTTCAGAAGGGAGTAATCGACCAGACCCTTTCCTCTGCCCAACGCATCCCTGGCGGTCATAGAAGAGATTCCCGCATCAGAAAGGGCCTTTTTCGTCTTGTTCATCATGTTCATGCGGACAATGGCCATTACCTCTTTCATAGCGCTACCTCTTCAATATCGCCTGAAGACATCTCCCTGATCCCGGAACTGATCGTGTAAACCTCATGTACCGGCGAGACGAAAATCTTCCCGTCTCCGTATGCGCCCTTTACGCCGGTCCTAGCGGCTTCGATAACGGTCTTGATCACATAGTCCTTGTCCTGGTCGTCCACGACGGTGAGCAGCAGCTCTTTGGGGATTTCGTCGTAAGTGATCTCTCCGATTTTTATCCCGCGCTGTTTGCCTCGGCCCACGACCGAGACTTTGGTCACCGCCGGAAATCCAGCCTCCATAAGGGCGGCAAGAACGTTATCCACTTTTTCCGGCCTCACAATCGATTTGATCATTATCATGGCGAATCTCTCCTTACCCTATCAGCCTGTGTTCATCCGGATACACCGGACCAGACGCTTACAGTTTACCTTCGAGTGCTTTCCTCACGGAGCTTTGAGATTCCGGCAGGCGGTCCCACCGCCTTATCCGGCCAGCCCGTGCTCGATGAGAAGCTTTTCCAACTGGTCCGTATGCATCGGTTTGGGAATGACCTGCATCTCGTTTTTCTCTATCTTTTTCGCCAGGGTCCTGTAAACATCGGCCTGGGAATGCACCGGATCGAATTCGATCACGGTCTTGCGGTTGATTTCGGCCCTCTGGACCATGTTGTCCCTCGGCACGAAATGGATCATCTGGGTCCCCAGCTTCTCTGCGAACGCTTCGATCATGTCGCGCTCGTTGTCAACTTGCCTGCTGTTGCAGATAAGCCCGCCAAGCCTGACGCCACCTGCTTCGGCGAATTTGACGATGCCTTTGCAGATGTTGTTTGCCGCATACATGGCCATCATCTCGCCCGATACCACGATGTAGATCTCCTGTGCCTTTCCCTCCCGGATGGGCATGGCGAAGCCGCCGCACACTACGTCACCCAGGACGTCGTAAAAAACGTAGTCCAGCCCGAGGCTTTCGGAGTAAGCCCCGAGCTGCTCGAGCAGATTGATCGATGTAATGATTCCCCGGCCGGCACAACCCACGCCCGGTTCAGGACCTCCGGATTCGACGCAGATCGTTTGGCTGAAACCGACTTTTCTGATGTCGTCGAGTTCTACGTCCTCACCTTCAGTGCGCAGAGTGTCGAGCACGGTCTTCTGAGAAAGTCCTCCCAGCAGCAGCCTCGTAGAATCAGACTTGGGATCGCATCCCACAACCATGACCTTTCTGCCCATTTCCGCCAGCCCGGCCACAGTGTTCTGTGTAGTGGTGGACTTTCCGATACCGCCTTTGCCGTAAATGGCAATCTTTCTCATTGGAAACCTCCTGTCGAATAGATACGGTTGTCTGTCTATAGAGCAGGAGGTGTGCCAGAAGGGATTGGTTTGGAACAACTGACTAGTATTACAAGATAAATTGATTGCGGACCTTCAAAACCCATGACTTGCTCCGGGGTAAAAACCTCACAAAAGGGTAAGGTATACTCACAAAAATGTAGGGTATTCAGCACCCAATGACGGAGCCGGGCACGCTTAAAACCGATGCGCCCAAACTCCGTGAGTTCCAGGCTTGAATTGACAAGGTCTGTATCCGGCGATATCTTCGCTTAGCGGCGGATGAGGGTGAACACCTTGTTAAGACTATGCCAAAGGGACACGACTATGGACATCAGCGACATCAAGAAGGCACTGGCAGGGTTATGCATAGCCGGTTTGGCGTCCGGCGCCGGCCTCACCTTTGCAGCCTCGTCATGAGGTGGGGCTCAACCCGGTGCAGGTGGCGCCGACCAGAAGAAAGAGACGGGTAAAACCGGCTGAAGCGGGACCCCACACGACGCCGGTGGCGTCGGTAAAAGCAGCGGAAGCGGCCCTCAAAAAGGTGCTGAAGGCGGCAGCGTAAAAGAGCCGGGGAAGAGTGCCGCCCCCCGGGAAGGCGAAAGCGGCACCAAAGAGGAGCCAAAGAAGGGTGGCATGTAAACCCGGGAATGGGTTAGACGATCGAGCCTGAATGACTCCGCAACCAAATACCTTATCCTCGGTCAGGACTCTCCCGGCATAAAAACGTTCGATTCACGGGTCATCTCCAGATTATTTTTTCACCCCCTCCGCCGACACAACAAGGTCTATCTTACGAGGAAGAACGGAAGTGAACCGAAAAAAGAGAGAGACGTTAGACAAGCTATTCAGGGCGTCCCGATTCCATATGGGCCCGGAGGCATGGGAAAATCTCATGGAAGTCTTCGCCTCAACCCGGGCGCCGCAGGAACTCCCCGGCGTTTTGGCGTGTCATGCGGTTCGTCTCGGATTGCCCGATTACCTGCCGGAGCTTGCGCACCTTGAATTGGCTGTCCATGAGGCGGGTTCTTCGAAGGCGGCATATCAAACGCCAACTGGTCAGTTTACCGTAAATCCTACTCTTCGCCTGCTCCCGTTTTCCTGGAAGCATCTGCCTGCTTTTCTCAGCTCCCTGGATCATTTCCCAACCACATATCCGGAGAAGGGTGAGGAATTTGTGCTCTTGTGGAAACATCCGGCGAACGGGGAGTTAATGATTCACTCCGCGTTGGATGAGGACCTTCTCGCCCTGAAAATAGTGGCTGAAGAGATCGCACCCGGGAAAGCGGCTGCGGAAGGCCATGTTTCTCTCCATGTAATTGAGGCCGCTATAGAACGGGCAGTCGCAAAAGGACTCCTCCTTGCGCCCGCTTCAGGCATTCGGCGTGATCGCTCTGCTTTTCCCATCCATGCTGAAATTGAGGAGAGCGCTCTTTCAACATCGGTTTTCACTCTCCAGTGGCACGTAACCCATGCCTGCGACCTGCATTGCAGACATTGCTACGACAGGAGCCGCAGAGCGCCGATTGAACTGTCACAGTCAATGGCTCTTCTGGATGATTTTCACGGGTTCTGCCGGGAGCATCATGTGAGGGGACACATTTCGTTTACCGGGGGGAACCCCTTTCTGCACCCCGACTTTTTCATTCTTTATCGTGCTGCTGCCGAGCGGGGCTTCAGCGCTGCGATCCTGGGTAATCCCGTACCGGGCAAGTGGCTTGAAGATTTGGTCGCAATCGAGTGTCCGGTCTTTTTTCAGGTGAGTCTGGAGGGCTTACCCGAGCACAACGACTGGATTCGCGGGGTGGGACACTTTGATGCATCGCTTGGATTTCTCGATCTACTGCGCGAGTTTGGCGTCTACTCCATTGTGATGCTTACCCTCACAGGGCATAATATCGGCCAGGTTCTTGCCGTTGCTGAAATGCTCCGGGGCAAGACAGATCTTTTTACCTTCAACCGGCTCTCCCTTATGGGAGAAGGCGCGAGTCTCCAGCTTCCGTCAAAGGATGAATACATAACATTTCTGCATGCCTACGCGGATGCCGCCTCCGATAATCCCGTGCTAGGCCTCAAAGATAATTTGATTAACATCGTGCGTTACAGAAAGGGTTTGCAACTCTTCGGAGGCTGTTCGGGATATGGCTGCGGGGCTGCCTTTAACTTCATAACGGTCCTTCCTGACGGTGATGCCCATGCCTGCCGAAAGTTTCAGTCACCGATCGGAAATGTAGTGCACAGCAGCATCGCCGAGGTTTACGGCTCAGAAGCCGCCCGTTCTTATCGCGCAGGCTGTGATGTCTGCCGCTCATGTGCGATAAGACACGTATGCGGAGGATGTCTTGCCTCCGCATACAGTTTTGGGCTCAATCCTCTGAGAGAGAAGGACCCTTACTGTTTCATAGATCTATAGATCCGGGGACGAAGAATCCCCTTTTCCCAGGGCAAGAAATCCTAACAGAAACCTCGCGGGGCGTGGAGTTCTATTCCGGTGTTTCCGGATGGACACTGACTATTGATTTATTCCGTGGCTCGACTGGGTTCTTACCCTGAACTGGCCGCCGTACTGCACTTGGGGGTCGGAGAAACTGCTGTCGTTGGATTTGCTGTCGTAGGAACTGTTGTCGTAGAAACTGCTGTCATTGGATTTGCTGTCGCTGGATTTGCTAGCGTTGGAACTGCTGACGTTGGATCCACTGACGTTGGAACTGCTGACGTTGGAACTGTTGTCGTTCGCACTGCTAACGTTGGTGCTGACGTTGGTTTTACCGTCGAAGTTGTGCCCGGTGGTAGTGCAGGCTGCCGTTAAAATAATCAAAAGGACAAAAAATAGCGCCTTAACCAGTGCCCGCATTGACGCCCTCCTTTTTGTTCATTCCAAACGCGAACGGGTATCCGGGGCAGATGGCTGATACCGGAAAACCCGATTTGCGATTCCGCTCTTCAAGCGTTCACTTATATCGGTAACTTTCGAAACGCATTTCAATATATAATCAGCACCATCCGATGTCACGTGATAATTGGTAACGAAATTTCGAGGACTTCGCATACCGCAGGCAACCGTTAGACGTAAAGTGAAAACTTGAGCCCTTTGCGCCTTTTAATCGCTTCCAGCAATCCCGCTGTCCCCGTCATCATATTGTCTCCAAGGGGCGCACCGAAAGAAATCGGGAGCTTTGAATTTTCGACCAGCCGCCGCTTTGGGCCCGTTGCGACAATAAGTTCGACAGTTTCGAACCCTAAAGCTTTCCTGATGTATGCCCCATGACCTCCTTCGGCAAGGACTTGCCGATGGACCAGCTTACCTTCAGCCAAATCGACCAGAAGGGATTCCAGTTTTTCCAGGCTGAGGTCCCGCGTATGGTACTCTACAAGGCCGGCAATCTCATCGCCTTCCATAGCTGCGCAGACAGTATGCGAGGTAGCGATGTCGAGGACGATGAACCTTCTTTTTCCCCTTAACTGAAAGTCCATCGATGCGCCAATTATGGCCGCAATTCCGCTGTCCATGACATAAACTTCAGCGCAGGGAAGACCCGAGGCTGTTTCAGCCATAGATTTCAGACGATTCAAAAAGAGAGGGACGCTTCCCTTTTCATAAAGCAAAGATTCCGGTAAGGGCGTCCGGTCGAGGGCCGTTTTAATGATTTCATGCCGAAAGTCCAGATGGGATTTCCCTCCTGGAGGCAGACCATGGTCCTGGGCGCACACGCCAACAACATCGAATTCGAACGGAACTCCAAAACTCGCTACTATGCTTTCTAAATGTTCACGCGGAAAATCACATAGTCTTAAGGATGTATACTCTCCTGAACCGGCAATCGTTGTGGCTTGCGAATCTTCGATAATTTCGAGACCGGCGTTGCGGATTCGATCGGGGTTGTGGCTAAGGGTTCGGGCAGCCGAGCCGGAAATCATTACGCGGACTTCTCGAGCATGCCTTGAAAGGACATCGAGAAGAGCGCCACCCCCCATTTCAACTCCGGTTATCAGGAGGTTTCCGGAAACGCTTTGCGCCTGCTCGGCCAGATAAAGCACCGGGGATCTCACTACAGCCTTGTAATAAAGACCTGACCGGTCGTCATAAAAAAGAACGTCCAATGTCCCGGCGCCCACATCCAGAAGCAGGAATCTACTCAATTCAATCCTTCTAATACTGTTATAATCTCTATGCTCTGCGGTTCTCGCTCCCCGTTTCCTGCTTCTAATCCTTGAGAAGGTCCGCCTTGTCCGTCTTCTCCCAGGGCAGGTCCAGGTCGAGCCGTCCTACGTGGCCGTAGACCGCGAGCTGCTGGTAGAACTGTCCCTCGTTCTTTGCCGGAAGCCTTCTCAACCGGAAATCCCTGACTATGGCCGCCAGGCGGAAATCGAAATGGTTTTGGAGAAGTGAGGTCATTTTCTCCTCGGGGATTTTACCTGTACCGAAAGTCTCCACCTGGACGCTTTCGGGATGGGACCGGGAGATCGAATAGCTCAACTGCACCTCGCACTCATCGGCCAATCCCGCGGCTACCAGGTTTTTGGCGGCGTATCTTGCGGCGTAGGCTCCCACCCTGTCTATACGAAGCGGGTCTTTTCCGCTCAGAGCGGCTCCACTGTTCCTCGAGTAGTCGCCGTAAGTATCTATGGCGGTTTTTCTCCCGGTGAGGCCTGAGTGAACCGAAGGGCCCCCAAGGTGGAAAACGCCCTCCGGATTTATGAATATCTCGGTGAGGTGATCGGGCCGGAGCGGCTCGTCCCGGAACACATGCTCGATAACGGCTTCTCGAATATCGGCTCTGAGCTTGCCAAGCTCCGGCCTTGCGGCATCTTTCTGGCTGGCCGTGATAGTAATGCTGTGAATGCGAGAGGGGTTTCGGTCCCTGTATTCGATTCCGACGTCGGTTTTAGCTTCCGGACAAAGGTAGGGCAGAATTTTTTCTTTTGCCGCTTCCGCCATCCGCCTCGACAGTTTATGGGCGAGCCAAATGGGCAGGGGCATCAGCGCAACGTTCTGGCGGCATGCGAACCCGAATGTGGTAACCTGATTTCCGGCCGGTATTGCCTCGATTTGCTTCGAGGTAAGCTTTCTTTCATCAAACCGGTAAACCTGGTCGAGGGAAAGCTCCTTTATGCTCGTCAGCACGCTGGAAGTTCTCGTGTTGAAATCAGCGCCCTGGTATCCAACCCTTCCGATCACTTTGCGGGCGATTTCGGAGAGACTGAAGGCGGCTTGCGAAGCGAATCTTGCCGCGATGAAGACTATCGAGGCGGAGAGCGCACACTCGGCGATTATCCTGGAGTAGGGGTCCTGCTCCAGGAAGTGGTCTACTATGGCATCGCTGATGATGTCGCAAAGCTTGTCCGGATGTCCCTCCGTCACCGATTCCGACGTAAGCATGAAGTTATTTTTCATCTCTTTTGCCCCTTGAGCCTCTTGCGAAGTTTCCGCGAGATTCTGCTAGAACGTTTTGGGACATGCTCCATTATTTTCCGCATCCTGACGTTTGCCTTTACCCTTAGTCGCCTCGTTTACAAGGAGCGGCAGGATCGCGCTGATCCCGATTATGGCATGATCGAGGAGGCTTAAAGGCGCGATCCCGAGAAGACTGGAAAGCCCCGGGACGACAGAAGTGAGCAGTTGCAGGCCGAGCGAGCCTCCAAGCGCCAGGGTTAGATACCTGTTCGGAGGGAGCTTCTCCTTGTCATAGATGCTCACTTCTTCTGAGCGGCAGCTTATGGCGTGAAGCAACTGGGAGATGGTTAGACTCTGAAAAGCCATCGTGGAGGCCTTCGGTCCAATCCCGTAACGGGCCAGACCAATACCATAGGCGCCAAGGGTTGCAAGACTGATTACGCTTGATTCGATCCCTATTCGCTTGAAATCCTGCCTCCCTATTATCGGCTCTTTGGGGTCGCGAGGCGGCCGCTCCAATATGCCGGGCTCCGGAGACTCCAAAGCGAGGGCGAGGCTGGGGAAGATATCGGACATAAGGTTTATCCAGAGAAGCTGCATGGCGCTAAGCGGATAACCCATACCGGTCGCACCCGCCACGAACATCACCGTGATTTCGCTGAAATTGGTCGAAAGAAGAAAATGCAGTGATTTTTTTATATTGTCGTGGATTGCCCTGCCGTGGCCGACTGCCAGGACCATGGTTTCCAAATTGTCGTCTTCGAGCACCACGTCGGCTACCTGCCGCGCGACGTCGGTACCACTGTGGCCCATGGCGATTCCGATATCGGCTGCCTTAAGGGCCGGCCCGTCGTTTATGCCGTCGCCGGTCATCCCCACTATCTTTCCGGCATCCTGCAGGGCCTGAACTATCTGCAGCTTATGGGCCGGACTAACCCTGGCGAATACGTGCACTCTTTGCGAAAGAGCCCTCAATGCCCTTGAATCGATGTCGGTAAGGCTGGTCGAATCAAGGATTTCTATTGGCATTTCCCGGCTCAGGCCCAGTTCTTTTCCGATTGCATACGCGGTCGGGCTCTGGTCGCCCGTCAGCATTATGGTGTCTATCCCGGCGCAGTGGAAGCGCGCGATCAGATCCCTCATACCAGGGCGAAGCGGGTCCGCCATGCCAATAAGCCCGACCCATGTCAGACCGCTGAGTCTGTCCAGGACCTCTTCGTCTTCGGAGGACTGGAATGCAAATCCGAGCACCCGGAGCGCTTCGCCCGCCATGCGATCGTTCTCGATCTCGATTTTCGAGATGTCCTGCTGCCCGATCTGCAGCTTTTGACCCCCAACAAGCTGTGTGTCGCACATGGCGAGAACTTCCACCGGATTTCCTTTTAAAGCAAGAAGCCTTTCGTTGGTCCCGGCGATGTGGACGGTGGACATGAAATGGCGGTCTTCGGCACGGAATCTAGTCTTGATTCTGGGATAGCGCTCGTTAACCTCCGCTATGCTGAGACCCGTACTAACAGCGAATTCGAGCAGCGCTTTTTCGGTAGATGAACCTTGATCTGCATCTTCTCCGCTAACTTCCCCACACAGAATACAGATTCTGGCCAATTGCAGGAGCTCCGGGTTGTTGCGCGGGCTGATTTTTCTGCTGCCCTGGAAAAATCCCTCCTGTTTCAGCTCAGTCGTGTGATTTCCGGAAAATATTCTAATTACCGACATGCGGTTTTGAGTTACGGTCCCGGTCTTGTCAAAGCATATCGTCTGAACTTCTCCCAGCGTTTCCACTGCTTCCAGGTCTCTGATAATTACCCGGTGGGCGTTCAATTTGCGGATGCCCAACGCCAGGGTCGTGGTGGCGACTGTCGGAAGCCCCTCGGGGACGGCGGCTACGGCAAGAGAAATAGTCGTTTTGGCAATGAGCGCAAGTGCTGTGCGCCTTATCACTCCCGTCATAAAAACAAGCGCGCACAGGGCCCCGCTCAACCACACCATTTGGTTGCCGATAATATTTAATTGTTTTTCCATCGGGGTCTGCGGGGAAATGGTTTCGCCGATCATCGCCTGAAGCTTTCCTATCTCTGTGAAGCGGCCCGTTGCGACCACTATGCCACGTCCCTGCCCTCCGGTAACGAGCGTGCCCATATAGACGATGTTTTTGCGGTCGGCGATCGGGATATCGTCTTCTTCAATCACTTCGACCTCTTTGAGCACAGGGATGCTCTCACCGGTCAGACTTGATTCATCGACTCTGAGGCGGGCGGCATCAAGGACTCTGCAATCTGCGCCGACGTATGTTCCAGGCTCAAAGATCATCAGGTCTCCGGGGACCAGATTACGGGCGTCGATTCGCCTTCTGGCCCCGTCCCGCACCACTACAGCCGATGGATGTATAAGGGTCTTGAGAGAGGAGATCGTCCTTTCGGCCTTATCTTCTGTTACGAAGCCGATTGAAGAATTGATTGCCACCACAGTCATTATTGCGACTGCGTCAACGATTGCGCCCGTAAGGAGGGAAATCCCGGCGGCGACGCCGAGCAGAGCGACCGGCAGAGAAGCCAACTGATTGAGAAAAATCTGGAATTTCGATCTGCGCGGTGCTTCCGGAAAGCGATTAAGGCCAAATACTGCAATCTTTTCGCTGGCCACCTCACTTGAAAGCCCTGCCTCTGCAGATCCTCCGCAGGCCGCCACCACAGCCTGAACACCGATTGCGTGCCAGGGACGCTCGTATGTCAGACATTGCATGCCGGATGGCGCATTTCGAATGCCGGGCGGCAGGGCCTGCCCCGGACTTGATCCGGGGGCCTCATCCGTGACTTCGACGCTACGCATGGCGGGCAGGGCGGCGTGGCCGCCGGCCGAAATCTCGACGGCCCGCCCGGCCACCAGCGGGTCCGGGTGGATGGCGGGCACCGGCGGATGGCGCTTAGAGCGGTTTTGCTGCGCCCCCTGATCAGCGATATCCGGCCCGCCTAAACAATGGCTGACTTCGGATTCGTAATATTGATTGAATTCAGAAACGGCTTTTTCGACCAAAGACTTGATATGGCCCAGCGTTGCCCCGGAATCATACCGGACCAATACCGCTGAGGTAAAAATGTTTGCGCCCGCGCTGATTACTGCGGGGTCGGCTCCAAGTCTGCGCTCGAGGTGGTGCTTTAGAGAATCGCAGCGGTAGAGCTCTTTTATCCTGAATCTCACTCTGCCGGCTATGGCGGCGTGCAAAGTCTCGACCACGGCGAATTCCTGCCCGGTGAACGGCCCTCTCATTTATCCCGGCGCGGGAGGGCCGCCCCGGCGACGTCCTTGACACCGGAAACAACGCCCATCAAAATAGCGCGCACCGCTCTTGCCACGTTTTCCCCTAAAGATTCGGCAGCCTCGATGGCTCCGTTTACAGAGGCCTTGGCGACTTCACTGACGTTTCCGCCGAGCTGTCCAGCGGCCTCTACGATTCCTTCAACCGTTCTTTTGGCAACGACGGCGACGTCCGCCCCGACATCGGCGGCCCCCTTCACGGCGTCTCTGGCAGTCTGGGCTGCAGCGCCAACAACGTCGCCTCCGACCTCACTTACGCCGAGGATTATCCCCTTTGCTATGCTTTTGGTCCCGTTAAAAAGACCTGAGCCGGTTTCCTGCGCGGCCGAGATCGTTCCTTTGACAACGTCGCTCGCCACTCCAACCGCCTCGTTTGCAACTGCCCCGGTCGCATTTAACGTATCCGAGATCGTCTTTCGCGCCAGATCCACCAAGCCCGCCTCGACCTGGTTAATTATCTGAAAACCGCTAATTATGCCATCCTTTATCGTTTTTTGCGCACCCTCGTTGCCTTTGGCGGGAGGGTTGTGTGCTGAGGCAGATTCACCCTTTTTCTTTTCAGCGGGGCCGTCCTGTGCTGAAGCAGATTCGCTCTTTTTCATTTTTCATCTCCCATGTTTTCCCGGCCCCACCCGGCCATCATCCGGGGAAAGGCCTGAGGAGGAAATGTAAATTCCTTACGGAATAGAGCGCACAGGACCGGATATAGCATTCCCTGTGCTTATCAGGCCATTGTTCCGGGACCTTTTCATCCCGGGTTTTTCCGAAGCGCTGTGGGAAATGATTGGTTCATCAGGCGTTTGAGCCATCCTCGGCGCCTGATAGCGGTGCGGTGGTCTGTTGCCGTCTTTCCTCAGCGAGTTCCGCATGAGCTTCCGCAGCCAGGTCCTCCACCGATTCCTTTGCCTCGGCAATCAGCTCTGCGGTTTTTTCAAACAGGAGGATGGCGCTTTTTATCGTTGCCTTGGCCACCGGCTTCACTACGGCTGCCACCGCCGGAGCGATCGCAGGCGCCAGGATCAGTACTCCAAGACCAATTGCCAGACCTGTTCCCATCTTTAATCCATTATCAAAAAAAGCCATCTACCACCTCCTGAATTACTCGCGTAAACCGGCCCTTAACTTAACCGGAACTACAACGTGCCCATATCCATATTGAAATGATGTATTTTAATAAAATTGTGTTTACGCAATGGCTCGGGCCGCTACTCTTCGGCGACCGGTCCTCCAGGCCTGCATTTGTCCTCCGGAGTGTTAAGCTTAATGTAGGACTCTAACGCGAAGTAGGCAAGCAGATACCAGGGCGCCCCCCCGATCTGAAGGCCTTGCCTGGCGAGTTGCAAAACGGCAAGCGCACCGAATCCGAGCGGCACCAGCAGGTTTAAATTCAAAAGGCCTCTGGTACTCAAACCCAGATTCTTCTCGAGGTCTGAAACCGCATCGGCCAGCGATGTTGCCGAGGTTTCGACACCCGCTGCCGCCATTAATATTACCCCCATATCCTGCAGCCTGGACTTGATATCTTCGAGCGCCTGTTCATTGTGGTGGATGATGAGGGTGCCGGTGTTTAAATTGGCCTGGACGCTGCTAACCTGCGGAGATGCTTCGAGTACCTTGGCAATCCGGGCCATTTCTTTTGGCTGCCGCCTTTTGCGCGACAGCCTGATTCGGGTGCGCCTGCCGGTGCTGGACACAATTTGTGTACGGTCGGACATGAAGACTCAAATCCTGTATCAAAAAATTGGGAAAAAAAATAAGCTACTCGTTACAATATGTTTCCGGTTGTGTGGTGTCAAGCTAATTTGCGGGACATGATATTCGACATAAAGGGCAGGTCAAAAATGTTGGAGGAGAGCAGAAACAAAGATGTTCTTATAGACAGATTGATTGAGCTTGCCGGACAAACGCAAATCTCCCACCACATTCAGGGGCGCATCAGGCTGAAAGTGAAACTCTCTGGGTTGTTTCTCGCACAGGACCTCGAAGCCGAGGATCTTAAGAAATGCTTTATGGGCATTGCGGATGTAAGAACCAACGCTGCTGCACGGTCCATAATCATCAGCTACGATACGGGGGCAATAGCTCCGGATCTTTGGCAGCGCCTGGTCAACTGCAAGAAAGAGCCATCGCTCAGAAGCTCGGTCAAGGAAGAACTGGAGAGGCTTTCAAGGCCGGAACTCGAGCACTGTGGCGCCTGACAACTTTAACACGATCTGCTGCATTTTTCCGATGGTGCCGGTTCTCGACCGGGCATCGAGCGGGTTCTGACTCTTTAAGAAAACTTCCTGTAAACCTCAAAACTTCAAATCCAAGCTAAATGTTTGAAAATCGTACGGATAATGTAACACTTCCGTAACATTGGGGAGCTATTCTACATTCCGTGAGGAAAAATACCGACCAAGGAGGTGTAGCATGAGCTATTATTGCCACAGCACTCCGGGGAGACTCAGAATCAAAACACCGATAGTCAAGCAGAACCCCGTGGAAGTAGAGAAAGTCCGGGGTATGCTTGAATCGCTCTCTGGAGTCGATGCCGTTTCCATTAACGCTCTGACCGGAAGCATCACAATCAATTATTCCGATTGCGAGACGGATTCGGAGTCGATTTTGAGTATTCTCGAGGAAAAGGGTTATTACAGGATTTCATCGTTAGAGGAACAGGAGCACCCTATCGAGACCGCAGTGTCGAAGGTCGGAACGACTGTAGGCAAGGTGCTGGTGGGGGCTTTCGTCGAAAAAGCCTTTGAAGGCTCGATGCTCTCATTCCTTGCGTTGCTGGTTTAATCGGATTCGGCCCCTGGCCCATTTTGTCCGAACGGCATTTTTGCAACTGTTTTGAGCGGGGCTCCGTAGAGGTGAACCTTTCATATCTGGAGAAACCTTTTCGGCGCCGAAAGGAATCTTGTCCCGCTCAACCTGCCTAAATCACTTCAGCAGTAAAAACTCCATCCCAATCGTCAGAAAACAAGAAACGCCCAACAAATTATTTGCAATCCTCTGAGATTAACCGTCAACAGAGGGGATACGCTTCTCCATCCACCCCATGGCGCTCGTCTATTCCATGTCTCAACTCTTTACAATCCAATCTTCTCCCATCTCGACCGGTGGTGTATTCGCTAATGCCCCGGAGTCACCCCTTCCCGGTGTCTCCGCCTCCCCCGGTGGAGGCATCCCGGACTATTCCATTGTGCTCCCAGGATGCCGCCGAGGGGAAAAATACCGGACGGGTGAGAAGTGAGGTTAGAAAAGTGAAATTTCACCTTTCATCCATTATGGCTTCACATTAGACCACACCAGCCTGCCGCAGTTCTTCCAGCCGCGTTTTGCCTATTCCGAGGTATTTCTGGTAGATATAGCCGTTGTCCGCGCCGATGGGCCTGCAGACCCACTTGATGCGGCCGGGCGTAAGCGACATCGATTTGAACGACGAGTTCTGAATGAATATCTCCCCGTAAACAGGATCATCGGTTACATAGAAAGTCAATCGATCATGCCAGTGTTCCCTTTGCACAACTTCCTTGGGTGACTCGAGGCGCCCTACGACCACAGTTCCTTTGCGGTCAGGTTTTTTCATGTACGACCCGACAACGCGCAAGATCTCCTCGGCCGTGTATTTGGATGTAAAAGCCTCGATCTGATGCTGTATGTCAGGCTGGTTCCGGGGATTGAGGCGCTCCTTAATGGTCGGATACTGGGCGAAAAGCTCCGGCCGGTTGATGATTTCGCAAAGCGCAGCCCAGTTGGGATCGGTGAATCCGGAGATGAACGTATAGCCGTCCTTGCATTTTACGTAGGTGTAAGGAAAAACCGCGTAGTCATAGTTTCCGGCGCGCGGCATAAGGTTATGAGACATGTGATAATATTGCATCACATAATTCGAGATGGCGAGGAGTCCTTCGGGAGGCGAGCAGTCCACTAACTGGCCCTGACCGGTTTTCCTTTTGTAGTACATCGCCGTCATGATTCCGAAGGCTGCCCAGGCGCCCCCGGCATACCATCCCATCCAGTTGCCCTGTTTCAAGGGCCGCTTGTATTCGGGAGGGACCTCGGGATCGAGGTCCGGCTCTCCCGTAATGGACATGATGACGCCTCTTGCCTGGTTGGTGATGTCGTAATCCGGCTGATTGCCGCACTTTTCGGCATCTTTTCCAAACTGCCCGTAAACGTAAATCGGGCAATAGATCAGCCCGGGGTTTTCCACCGCAAGCTGCCGATAGCCGACGCCTCGTTCGTCAAGATAGCCGGGCTTAAAGGTCTCGATCACCACGTCGGCTTTTCGGGCAAGTCTTTTGAATATATTTGCCCCTTCTTGTGTCGTTATATCCAATGTCACGTGGAACTTGTTCCTGGCTTCAGTTAAGTAAGCCAGTCCGGAGTCTTTGACCATCATCCCGTAGGGACTCATTTTTCGTGCGATATCCCCTCCGGGCGATTCCACCCGGATCACTTCAGCCCCTAGTTCTGACAGGATCGAGGATGCAAAAAGCCCAGCGTAGCTCCCTTGGCTCGCATCTATAACCAGCATGTCATCGAGAGCTTCGGGTTTTTTGAAAATGTCCTCCGGGTTGGTCTCCTGGTGCGCCCACCTTGCGTATTCGGCGTTGGCTGCCATACCGATTATTTTTTTATCGTCCATGTCGTTCCTCCCGGCTCAAGAAAGTTTCTTTCCGCTTACCTCATCCCAATCCGATGGCGGACAATGAGACGGGATGCTTGGGTTCCACTTGAAAATAATCCCTTCCTCTTCGAGACTCTTGATGTCAGTCCGAGGCATACCGAGGATTTTAGTGAAAACATATTCGTTATCGAACCCCAGGGGCCTGGAGCTCCACTTCAGTCTTGCCGGGGTCTCGCTGAGACGGGGGGGATAGCACTGCTGCACCATGTCGCCGTAGAGTGCGTCATCGTACTGCTGCATGGTTCCGCGCTCACGGAAATGTTCGCTGTGGTAGACATCGCTGGCGGAGAGAACGCGCGCGGCCGCGAACCCGAGCCTGTTGCCCAGTGCTTCGACCTGATCCACTGTCTTTTCAGCGGTCCATGCTTCAATCGCCTGCAGGATATCACGGGCATTTTCGTCTTTGAGGCGTTCGACCGGGTCGTGGAATTTTTCGAAGAGTGCGGCCTGGCCCATCGCCTCGCAAAGACCCTTAAACTCCTCTTCAGCGAAAGCGGCCACTGCCACCCATCCGTCCGAGCACCTGAAAAGGTCGGAGGGACAGACCGCAAGGTCGCGGTTCGCGGAACGCTTTCGGTCCGTGCCGGTTTTATGTGTAAAGAGCCAAGTCCAATCGAGCCAGCGAATGACGTTTTCCACCTGCATGTAGTCGATGAACTGGCCTTGGCCCGTTCTTTCCCTGTAATTGAGAGCAGCCAAGATGCTGACAGCGCACATCAGGCCGGTGATCCAGTCTGCGATCCACACACCGGATTTGATCGGTCCGCGCTCTTCGAACCCCGTGATTGGCGAAAGCGCTCCCATACTCTGGGCCACGGCGTCGTAGGATGTTCTTCCAGTCCAGGGGCCCCAACTCCCATAACCCGAGACGTGAAGCTGGATAATCCCCGGATTGACTTCCCGAAGTTCCTTGTAGCTGAGCCCCCATGTGGCCAATCTGCCAGGCGTGAGATTGTCGACGACAACGTCGGCCTTCTTAACCAGATCGAGAAAAATTTCTTTGGCCTTCGGGTTGTTCATGTGCATCCCCACCCAATACTTATTATGGTTCTCGATCTCCAGGCCCGGGGACATGTTTTTCCAGAAGAAGGCGTAAGGCGTTACGAACCTCATCTGGTCTCCCTTCTGGCCTTCGAACTTGATCACCTCGGCGCCGAATTCGGCAAGATAATCGCATGCCGCCGGGCCAAGGACGACGTAGCATACCTCCAGGACCCGAACGCCTTTGAGCGGTTCAGGTTTATCGAAAAGCTTCCCAACATCGTACTCCCTCTTCAAAAACTCGAGATAAGAACCGTCCTGTTTCATCAAGTAACTCCTTCCAGCCGTCCCCTGAAAAGGGGAAGCGGCGCGTCTCAGGTTTTCCGGCCAGTATGCTTTGCCTCACGGCAAAGCCTGAAAGCTCCGGAGGGGCAACCCCTTCAGATAACTTGGAAAAGCTGCCATGGCGCTCATCGGATGCGAGTCAGAAAAATCCTTATCACGATAAGTCCAGGAGCTAATCGCTCAATTGCAGTAAATGCCTGCGTGACAAGGCATGTTGCCGGAAACATTTTCACTCCGGCTGAAAGGAACTGGAACCCAGATAGAGCGGCGCAATGGCGAGGTCGTAATATCGGGTATTTAAGCAGATCGAATGAGAAACTTCTTCTGGGACTTTTCCTTTTTGTCCCCGCACGAAGCCGATTTCATTTTCGGGGCCTTGGCAGTTGGATAATATTAGATTGTGGCCCTGCAATTCAAACTATTTTTGCCGGGATCAGACCAGACTTATTTATCCGGATTAAAGTTAAAAATGTTCTTGCTGCGGCTTGCCAGCGCATTTAGAGGAAGTTAAAATTTAATTAAGCCTCCCTTCCTCTTCACGGGGTAGGGAAACAAAGTCAATTACAGCCGGTTGCCTTGAACAGGCAGCCGGCTTCTTTTATTTTTATACCTCATCATAATAGGGATCATGGGATTGCTCGCCAGATAAGGAAAGTGTGAAGAACAAATTTGCAAGCCCCTTGCCTGCCAGCGTAAGTTCCTTGATATTTACATAAGTGGGCGAACGCACTGTAAAAAATCTCTAAAGTTCCAATCTATCAATTCCGACGTAAGTTAACGTAAGGCTTTGGAAGCGTATTGCTTTTTTACAAGCCATCAAAGCTCCAGACACTGTTCGGGGGATGGGAAAGCCGTTTTCATCCGAATCAGGAATAAACCTTAAGAAAACATGTACGGGAGGGGAGACTATGAAACTTTTTTACACAGGATTGATTGCTGTTTTTTGCACCGTTTTTCTCCTTAGCGCAATTCCCGCGCTAGCGGAACAAACCCCGGAGGAGCTGGCCAAAGAATCCATGGAGGCACTCACGGCCAGTGCTTCGACCCCGGCAACGCCGCAACAGGTCATGGAGAAAGTGGAAAAGGCCGCCGTTCTTCTGCAAAAGGAGGGCAAGGCGGCTTTCCCGAAATTCCAGGGGAAGGACAGCGAATTCATTTTTGGCGGCACTTACATCTGGGTTCACGATGCTGAGGGGAGTACTATGCTGATGCATCCGGTCATGCCACAGTTAGCTGGCAAGAGCAATGCCTCCATCAGAGATGCCAACGGAAAATTCCTATTTGTCGAAATGAATGAAGCGGCCAAAAAGAAGGGGGCAGCCTGGGTGGACTATATGTGGCCCAAGCCGGGAGAAAAGACGCCTTCTCAGAAGCTTTCCTATGTGAAACTGGTCAAAATTGAAGGACAGGAGTGTATTGTCGGCTGCGGCATTTTTGGTGTGCCTGCTGAAGAAGTTACAAAACTGCTCGCCCAATGAATTGAAAGTCGAGCCTCGGGGGCGCCCTCTCTTGGCGCCCCGGTCAGTCTTCATGCGAGGTACCGCCCGGGAGTGAAAAACTATGAAGTTAAAGGTGGAAAATATCAGTCTCAACAAGAAACTCTTCGGTTTTGCCGGATTGACCTCTCTTCTTGTGCTGGCGGCTCTGGGGACGGGTGGTTTCTACTTTTTTAAAATAGAGAATGCCAACCTGCTGAAGGAAGACGTGGCCAAAACGGCTGAAACGGTGCTCGTAACCCGCGCGGCGGAAAAGACCTATCTACAGTTTTTCAGAGCTGAACAGAAACATGAGTTTGAAGAAAAGGCGCAGAAGGTCACAGAGTGGTTCGGAAAGCTTAGGTCTTCAACTGCCAACGAAGAATGGAAAAAGCGGGTACTGGATATGGAGAGCCATTTCGAAAGCTATCAAAAGCTGTTTCAGGAAATGGATGAACTCCACACCCGTAACAGCAGCCTCAACGAGGAGATGCTGAAGCCTCTGCGCGTAGCCGAGGAAAAGCTGCGGAAGATACAGTCCGATCTCGAGGCGAAACAGTCCATGCTCCAAATTCAACAAGGTGAACCACTCTCCGATGCTGAATTCGGAATCCTTAACGCCGTGAAGGACTGCAGGGACGCGTTCTTGCAATTGGAGATCATCCAGCTTCAGTATCTGCTGACCGGAGATCAGAAACTCATTAAGGAATATCAGAAGCTCTCCTCCGGAGAGGTTCAGGTCTTCACCACTGTTTTGATCGGTTTAGCCAAATCCTTTAAAAATCAGTCATGGACGGATGCGACCGCCGGCGTCAAGGAGTCTCTGAACAAATTTACCGGTCTGATCGATGAGTCCCAGCAGTTGTATCAAAAGGAGAACGAAAAGCTGGGCAGCCTCAATGAAAGCGGCGCAAGCATTCTGAGTACGGCTAATGCCCTTTTGGATGAGGTCGGCCAGTCGATAGCCGCACAGAAAAATTATGCGTTGAAGCTGGTTTGCGCCCTTATGCTGTCCGGTCTCCTGGTTTTTTGGGGCCTCTGTCTATTACTGGTTCGATCAATTACGAGACCGGTCAGACACGCCGTAAAAGGGTTGACGGAAATCGCGGAACAGGTGAACGCCGCCTCGAGCCAGTTAGCAGAAGCCGGAAAGGAACTCTCTGCGGGATCGGCCAGTCAGGCGGCTGCAATAGAGCAGACTTCCTCCTCTCTTGAAGAGATGGCGTCCATGACCAGGCAGAATGCGGAAAATTCTTCTCACGCAAACAGTCTCATGCTGGAAACCAAAGAAACCGTCGGGCAGGCAAATAAGTCCATGCAGGGACTTACCGCCTCCATGAAAGAAATTTCCGTGGCTAGCGAGCAGACACAGAAAATCATAAAAACGATAGATGAGGTCGCTTTCCAGACTAACCTGCTGGCTCTCAACGCCGCCGTGGAAGCGGCCAGGGCAGGTGAGGCCGGGGCGGGGTTCGCCGTCGTCGCCGAGGAGGTCAGAAACCTTGCGCGGCGAACTGCTGAGGCTGCCAAGGATACGGCGGGGCTAATCGAGTCAACCGTTAAAAAGGTTAAAGACGGCGTAGTACTGGTAGACCGGACAAACACGGAATTCAGCCAGGTGCTTGGCAGCGCCTCCAAAGCCGGAGAACTTGTCGGCGAGATCGCCGCAGCCTCGCACGAGCAGTCGCAGGGAATCGACCAGATAAACGGGGCCGTAGCCGAAATGGACAAAATCATCCAGGAGAATTCAGCCAGTGCGCAGGAATCTTCTTCGGCTTCATTGGAACTCAATTCGCGTGCAGGGGACCTGCAGATATTTATCCGGGAGCTTAGCGGTCTGATCGGCGGCAACCTTAAGGAAGGCGGAAACAAAAAAACGCCCGCCCGCGACAGGGCGCGAGGTCCGCTCGGTTCACCTGCGGCGCGTGAGAAAAAAACTCACGCACCTCAAACGGCACAGGTTGAAGCCCTCGAGGACAGAGAACCAGGCTTTCTTGAAGAACCGGAGGAGCAAAAAACCACAGGCTCACAGACAAAATACCTGCACGACTTTTAAGTCTGAAGCCGCCCGTCCCACCGGCCGAAAGAACCTTTTTCCGTGCTTGAGGCTCCGGACATAGGAGGTTTTTACTCTTAATCGCGCGCGCGCGCGGCATAAAAATCTCTAATGTTTCGATCTATTGATGCCGAACTGAGTGAACGTGAGGCTTTGATTGCCTGAAGATAAGCTTTTTCCACAAACCCTCAAAGCTTAATGGACCTCTAAAATTCATCAGGCAACATCTCATAGCTGCGGTTTGGTTTACAGCGGTGAAGAATCTTTTTTCATCCGCATTCTGAAAAATTTTAAGAATGTGATTGGGAGAACATCATGAAACTGTTTTTTAGTGTATTGATTGCTGTTTTTTGCTCCGTTTTTCTCCTTAGCGCAATTCCGGCGCTCGCAGAAAAAACTTCGGACGAACTGGCCAAAGAATCCGAGGAGGCCTGCGAGGCCAGCGCTGCGACAAAGGCAACACCCCAGATGATCATGGACAAGGTCGAAAAGGCAGCCGCGCTTCTGGAAAAGGAAGGCAAGGCGGCTTTCCCGAAATTCAGAGGGAAGGACAGTGAATTCATTTTTGCGGGCACCTATATGGTGATCCAGGACTCGTCGGGTAGAGTTTTAATGCACCCGGTCAAGTACAAACTGGAAGGCCAGAACGCTATAGACCTCAAGGACTCCAACGGGAAACTCTTTTTCATCGCCATTAACGAGGTGGCCAAAACCAAGGGGTCAGGCTGGGTAGACTATATGTGGCCTAAACCGGGAGAAAAAACACCTTCGTTGAAGGTATCCTATGTAAAACTGGTTAAAGCCGACGGGGAGGACCTCGTAGTTGTATGCGGCATATGGGATGTGCCTGCGGAAGAAGTGCAGAAACTCGTGAAATAATTTTAGCGCGGCCTGAAGCTTCTCAGCCGCTTACGGAGGACGGCAAAACGAGTGTTGCGGGGTTGATTGAATGAGAGGTATTGATCGCCTCTAAAATCCGAAATGCGACATCGCATCACTTCCATCAGCATTTTGCAAGAATTTTACAGACGTGATTGGGAGGAGAAAATCAATGAAACTGTTTCTTAGAGTATCGATGGCTGTTTTTTGCCTCCTTTTCCTTTTTAGTGCAATTCCAGCGCTCGCACAAAAGACCCAGGAGGAACTGGCAAAAGAAACCGAGGAGGCCTGCGTAGCCAGCGCTGCGACAAAGGCAACACCCCAGATGGTCATGGACAAGGTGGAAAAGGCAGCCGCTCTTCTGCAAAAGGAAGGTAAGGCGGCTTTCCCGAAATTCCAAGGAAAGGACAGTGAATTCATCTTCGCAGGCACCTACATCTGGGTCAACGATTTGTCATGTGTTATGCGCATGCACCCGATCAAGTACAAAATGGATGGCCAGAACTTTGTCGACCTCAAGGATTCCAACGGAAAACTCTTTTTCATCGCCATGAACGAAGTGGCAAAGACCAGGGGGGCAGGTTGGGTAGACTATATGTGGCCCAAACCGGGAGAAAAAACACCTTCGTTGAAGGTCTCCTACGTAAAACTGGTCAAAGTCGAAGGGGAGGATCTCGTACTCGGTAGCGGCATATGGGATGTGTCCCCGGAAGAAGTGCAGAAACTCGTGAAATAATTTTAACGAGGCACCGGGCGGTTTTCTCTTGTGGAAATCGCGGCGGCGCCATGCACAGTGTCCTTTTTTTCTAATATGGAGCGGGCGATGAAGTTAAAGACCGGACCTGTCAGCCTCAACAAGAAACTCTTCTCGTTTGTCGCATTGACTATTTTTCTGGTGCTTGCGGCTCTGGGAACGGGTGGTTTTTACTTCTTCAAAATCGAACAGGCTAACCTGCTGAAAGAGGACGTAGCCAAAACAGTGGAAACCGTCCTCGTGACCCGTGCGGCGGAAAAGACCTACCTGCAGTTTTTCAAAGCCGAACAGAAACAGGAGTTTGAAACAAAGGCGGGGGACGTCAGGGGGCGGTTTGAAAAGCTCAAGTCTTCAGTTGCCAACGATGGATGGAAAAACCGAGTCCTGGCGATGGAGGGCCAATTCGGAAACTATAAGAAGATGTTTGAAGAAATTGATGAACTCCATTCCCGGCAGAACAGCCTGAAAGAGGAAATGCTCAAACCTCTGCGCATATCAGAGGAAGCGCTGCATAAGATACAGGCTGATATTGAGGCAAGGCAGGCCGAACTTCAGATGGACGGCGAAACGCTCAGCCCCCAGGAATTCGGAATGCTTAACGTCGTGAAGGACTGCAGGTCTGCGTTCATTCAATTGCAGAATATCCAGCTTGAGTACCTACTGACCGGAGATCAGAAGTTCATTCCGGAATATAAGACACTTGCCTCCGGAAGCGTACAATCCTATCTCGTTGCTCTGGACCAGTTCTCCTCCGTTTTGAAAAACCGGTCCTGGGAAAATGCCACCAAAGGCATCAAGGAGTCTCTGAACAGCTTTGCCGGATTCGTCGATCAGTCCCAGCAGTTGTATCGAACGGAAAGCGACAGGCTGGGGAGCCTGAATGAAAGCGGCGCGAACATCCTGAGTACTGCAAGTGCCCTTTTTGGTGAGGTCAGCCATTCGATAGACGCTCAGAGAGCTCAGGCAGTGAAACTGGTGTGCGCCTTCGCTTTTTCTGCTCTCCTCGTTTTTTCGGTACTTTCTTTGTTACTGGTTCGATCAATTACCAGGCCGGTCAGAAAAGCCGTTATAGGATTGACGGAAATTGCAGAACAGGTGAACGCGGCTTCAGGCCAGTTGGCAGATGCCGGAAAGGAACTCGCTGAGGGATCGGCCAGTCAGGCGGCGGCAATAGAAGAGACTTCCTCCTCTCTTGAAGAAATGGCCTCGATGACCAGGCAGAATGCGCAAAATTCATCTCACGCAAACAGTCTCATGCTGGAAACCAAAGAAACCGTCGGGCAGGCAAATCAGTCCATGCAGGGGCTTACCGCTTCCATGAAAGAAATTTCCGTGGCTAGCGAGCAGACTCAGAAAATCATAAAAACGATCGATGAGGTAGCTTTCCAGACTAACCTGCTTGCTCTCAACGCCGCTGTGGAAGCGGCCAGGGCAGGTGAGGCCGGGGCGGGGTTCGCCGTCGTCGCCGAGGAGGTCAGAAACCTTGCGCGGCGAACCGCTGAGGCCGCCAAAGATACGGCGGGGCTAATCGAGTCAACTGCTAAAAAGGTTAAAGACGGAGCGGTCCTGGTAGATCGGACAAACGAGGAATTCAGCCGGGTGCTGGGCAGCGCCTCCAAAGCCGGAGAACTTGTCGGCGAGATTGCAGCCGCCTCGCACGAGCAGTCGCAGGGAATCGACCAGATAAACGGGGCCGTAGCCGAAATGGACAAGATCACCCAGATGAATTCAGCCAGTGCAGAGGAATCTTCTTCGGCTGCAATGGAACTCAATTCGCGCGCAGGGGACCTGCAGATATTTATCCGGGACCTGAGCGATCTGATCGGTGGCAACCTTAAGGAAGGTGGAAACGAAAAAACGCAGGCCCGTTCCAAGGCCCGAGGTCCGCTCGGTTCACATGCGGCGCGTGAGAAAAAAGCGCATGCACCTCAAACAGCACAGGTTGAAGCCCCCGAGGACCAGGAACGGGACTTTTTCGAAGAACCCGAGGAGCAAAAAACCACAGGCTCACAGACAAAATTCCTGCACAGCTTTTAAAGTCATTTAACGGGCAAGGAACTCAACGCTCCGCAAGGTGGGCCATGCCCGCGGTGAACGGGGCATCGGTGGGCCGGTCCGCCCCACCGGCTGCCGGCGATGCGCTATTTATCCGGAACTTCTCCCTCTACGCACATAATCTCGACTTTTCTCACCTTGAGCTCGAACAGCGCCCCCTCCAAATCTCCCTTCGTTGCGGCAAGCCTTCCAATGTCATGAATGACCAGACGCGCTATCCGGTCCCGCTCGACGTCCCTGAACAAATCTTTCCTGCTCGTGTAGAAGACTGCCTGCGACTCATCCAGTCCTTTTTCCCTTATAAACTTGAGGCATTTTTCCTTCTGTGCGGCCAGGGGACGCTCGTAGCTGCCTTCGTCCTCGGCCGTCAACTCGTGCTTACAGACCAATTGGTAGACGGCTGTCACTTTTTCTTCCATACTTTCCCCATAAATCTGTTATCTTTTCACTAAGTTGTCATTCCGGTTCCGAATGATCAGTTTAGCAGTAAGGGCATACTGCTGGAAAGAGCCAATATCGGGCGAGGGGATTAAGCAATGAGTGACAAGAGGTTCGAACAGGGTCCGATACGTCCTCCCAGCGAAGCGGGGAGCCTGCTGTTCCGGTTCACTAGAAACTGTCCATGGAACCGGTGTACCTTCTGTCCGGTGTACAAGGGCACGCAATTCAGCAGGCGCTCTCTGAAAGAAATCAAGGAGGACATTGATACAGCGGCGGAGATTTGTCAGCAACTTCACGACTTTTCCTCCACCCTCGGCTGCGGGGGGAGTATTACCCGCGAAGTCCTGACAAGGGTGTTTACCGGTGGGCGCTTCAATGATTTTGACCGGCAGGTAGCCGTTTGGCTCTATACGGGAAAAGGCAGCGTATTCATCCAGGACGCCAACAGCTTTGTGCTCCCCGCCCCTGTGCTTGCCTAAGCGATTCGTCATCTGAAGCGAAAGATTCCCGGGATCGTACGAATCACCTCCTATGCCCGGAGCAGCACGCTCGCCAAAATGAGCGTGGCCGAACTCGAAGAAATCTGCAAAGCTGGGCTTGACCGCATCCACATAGGGATGGAGAGTGGTTCGGACCGCGTGTTGAAGCTTGTCCAAAAAGGGGTCAGCGCAAAGCATCAGATAGAGGCAGGTAAAAAAGTTATCGAAGCGGGCATGGAGCTTTCCGAATACGTCATGCCCGGGCTTGGAGGAAAGGAGCTTTCCGAGGAACACGCAAGGGAATCGGCGAGGGTCTTGACTGAAATCAATCCGTATTTCATAAGGCTTCGGAGCCTGCGTATTCCTTCCAGAGTCCCTCTTTTTCAAGACAAGCGGACGGGCAACTTTACACCCCTTTCAGACGACGAAACCGTCGATGAGATCAGATTATTCATTTCTTTGCTCGATGGGGTTTCGAGCCGGGTCACATCGGACCACATAATGAATCTGCTCGAAGAGGTCGGCGGTAAACTCCCCGAGGACAGGAGCGCAATGCTGGCGGTAATAGACCGGTACCTGGCCATGCCTCCGGAAGAAAAGCTCCTGTTTCGGCTGGGACGCCGGGGTGGAGCTTTGAGGTCCCTCGACGAATTTAACGATCCCCGAATCCGGGAGCGGCTGCAATTTGCAATGAAGGAGATGGCATCAGAAACGGGCGGCGATCTCGAGAAGCTCATAACGGAACTTGCGGACCAGTATATCTAATCCATAAGGGTTATATTAATGACTGAGCAAGAGAAGCTCTTGCTTCGGATACTTCGTGGCACATCGGATGCGAACATCCTTTTTGACGCCATGCGCAGCCTGTTACGAAAAGACACTATAGGGGTAGGGACAACGCATTGGATTGCGTCGCCCCTCCCTCCGAACCGGACTGGCGGATCTCCCGCATCCGGCTCTCCAGTTGATGGTTTTACCTCCTCGAGGACTGGAACAATGATTCAC
>JBKQTS010000148.1:0-7219 GCA_052143075.1 Syntrophobacteraceae bacterium
CCATACGAAAGCTTTCCTCCCTGTAAACTTTGAGCGGTTCACAGGGGGGAGGCTTTCGTATATTCCCGGAAATGTCAAACTCTGGGAGTCCGCCGGCAGAGCCGGAGGATTACCCTGTTATTTAGGAATCGATGTACTGTTTGTGTATGAACCAGCCAGCAATGATCCACATATGCTCGTCGTAGTTTGGTTGGGCCCGAATGAGTTAGAGCTAACTGTGGACCGGGTTAGCCACATTTACAGCCAAAAGACGGAAGCGAGTGCAGTCAAGATCGAATATAGGATTAGGGAGGTGGACGATCCGTATCCATGAGGAGATGGCGACAACCTGGACAGGTTCGGGTAGGTTGTCCAAGAAAAACCGGTACACTAGCCACTCTTAGTAGTGTGGAGAACGGATGAAGCTCAGACGTGTGCTGATAGCCGGTTCTGTTATGGCGGTGGTGATTGCTTACGACATGTTGCTTCTGTTCTTAAATTATATCATTTCGTTTTACCAGGAGGTGCTCGTATCAACCGGAATGACTTTAACGACTCAGTGGCTGGAAGTGAAACCGAAAAAGCCCATGAAGACGCCCTCCATGGGGAGCGAGTTGTTCAGGATGGGATTATGAAAAGTACGGAACAGACGACATCATCTCCTTCGAATTCCTTGGAGAGTTCACAAGAGACCCAGTTGACACTGGAAGACGCCTTGGAATTGCTCGGACTGAAAGAGGCCCCCTTCGGACCGGATAATTATGGAATCTTGATCGGTGGAACGCAGAGATTGATAAAGCGCTACGGGAGGGAATGGGTAATCAAACACAGGGATGGACTAGTGGAGGAATTGAAAGTGGTAGCGGATCTCCTTTAGAAAAGCCCTCTAACAAATCCTCGGAAACCAATGCCGAGCCACCCGAAGATCCAGAAAAGATCATCGAATTCTGCAACGTAGGCTCCGACACCACCGAAACTGTCTCTGAGTTGATGCAGATCACAGCCGGATTTCTTCTCAATATACTCACCCTTTAACCGCAATAATGCTTGAGGTAAAAGATCCGTTGACCGGGCCCGATTGCGGGTTTATTGTCTTTTGGAAGCGGCGGAGCCGCCACGGGTTTTGGTTTTGGTTGCGGGCCGGGGGCCATGGCTGGAAGAGTTAAGATCAAGTGGCATGGTTGGGTTTTACTTCTCGCGGGCGTAGCGGCGGCGCTGGCGGCGTCAACTCTGCCGGTTGGACGCCACGTGGACCTGTCGGGTTACGATCTGTTGATGGCCGGGACGGTTCGGGCGCCCGCCGGCCGCGATGATGTTGCGGTGGTGGGGATCGATGACGACGACACAATAACCAGCCGGCAACTGCGCGAAGAGGTTGCGGACATACCGCGGGTATTGCGGCGCGACTACCTCGCCAAAGTGCTCGAAGCACTGCTGGATGCAGGGGCTGCCGGAATAGGCCTGGATATCGTGCTCTCCAGTTCCGTATACAAAACGTGCGACAAGGAGGCGGACCGCAAGCTCAAAGATGTTCTGAAGAAGGCTAGGATGCTGGGAAGACCGGTTGTCCTTGGCTTTTACCCGGCAAGCCCGGGGAAAAAATCGGAGTTCCCGCACGATTACTTTCTGCTCTCTGCGGACCGCGTGGCCTTCCTCAATTTTGACGAGGACCTGGACGAAAAGAGGCGATCGATCGCCCTTTCGATTCACGGCAAAGACATGGGAGGCCGGGACACGACGGTACATTCGATCACCTATGAGCTGGCTGGTCTCATTAAAAAGGACCTGCCAGTTGATAACCCCTCTCACCTCAAGATCGACTACAGGCTCGCTCCGGTTTCCAGGCATGCATTCTGGGATATCTATTCGCTTGCAACCCAAAGCAACCCGGTCAGCGAATCGAAGCTAAAAGAGGCGTTTTCAAATAAAATAGTCTTTTTGGGCTACACTTTCAGCGTCGAGGACGAGCACGCAATCCCGGTCAGGTCAAATATCGTATCGGGCCAAAACCAGCCCTCCGATCGAATCCACGGCGTATACATTCATGCACTGGGAGCAAAAACGCTGCTTTCAGGCAAACTGCTCAAGGACGTTCCGGCCTGGGCAGTCTGGGTGCCCGCCGCCTTGCTGGCCCTGGCGTCGGGAATATTGTTTCTGGTGCTCTCTCCAATTCGGGCGGGGGCTGTGGTCGGTTTGCTGGCCCTGTTCGCATGCCTTGGGGTCTATGCTCTTTTTTCGTCCTTTTGGGTGATGCGGACCGCCCCACTGGCATTCGGCTTGTTGATTCCCGGATCGGTTACGGGCATTTACCGCTACGGCGTTCAATACCGGCAGTTCCGGTACGTGCAGAGGTTTTTCAAGAGTTATGTCAACCCGCATGTCCTGCAGCAAATCCTCGACGATCCCAAGTCGGCTTTTTTTGAAGGCCGGCGGGTCACTGTGAGCGTTATGTTCACCGACATAAGGAACTTCTCCGCCTTATCCGAGTCGCTCGATCCACAGCAGGTCGTCTCCGGGTTAAACCGTTACCTGGCCCAGATGACCGAGGCGGTCGTGAGGGTGAACGGCTATATGAACAGATTTGTTGGAGATGGTATCTTGGCGATCTTCGGGGCCCCAAATGCTTTGCCTGACGATGGTGCGCTGAGCGCAGTCGAGTGCGGCCTGGAGATGCTCGATCGGCTGCGCCGGCTTAATGCGTCCGAAATATTTCCCGGAATTGCAGAGATCAGGATTGGAATCGGCGTTCATACGGGCGAAGCGGTTGTTGGCAATATCGGGTGTCATCAAAAAATGGACTACGCCATAACCGGGGATACGCCTAACCTTGCGTCCCGGATTGAAGGTATGACGAAGGTCTATCAAGTTCCTTTCTTGATCAGCGAGGCCACCTACGAACGGGTAAAGGATCAAATCGAGGCGCGATTTGTGGACACTACCCAGGTCAAGGGACGAAAAGAGGACGTTAATCTCTATGAAGTTTTATCGCTTAGAGTGTAATGGTTCACCGGAAACCGTGGGCCTGATGAATTAGGGCTGATGCACGCACGCGAAGCCTTAAATGTTTGCTTAAATACAATCCGGCGCCTTGTATCCGGAGTCCACAAGCTCGAAGACGATTTCCTTAACGTCGGTCTGCTTTTTCTTTCTTCGCGTGAAAAGATTTCCAAGCCTCACAAGATATGGAGAATTATAGTGCTGCGGAAGCGGTCAATGTTTACGTTTAGCTTCCGGACAGTAGCGAGATTATCCCTCAAGGAGGTTGGACAATATGACACGAAGCATGTTTAAGGGTATCCCGGCCGGATTGGGAGTCGTGCTTGTGTGGTCCTCTTTATCTTTCGCGCTCAATACATGGAAGGTAAGCGACCTCTCGGGTGATGTATCCCTTAGTCGAGGCAATGAGCTGATTGGTGCGGCTGTGGGATCGGACATTGCTGCGGGGGACACGTTGACGATCGGGAGTGGGGCATGGATTGAACTCGTGTCCACCGGAACATGCGAGGTGTGGGAACTCAATGGGACCCGGCAATATACGTTCAATGAACATAAAATTACGAGCAGTCCCGAAGGCGATAAAATTCCACCGGATCACCGCCTGTCGGTCTGCTTCGACCCTGCCGGATTTTCAATAGGCAAAGCGCAGAGAATAGGAGGCATAATAGAAAGGGGTGGATCGCCCGAAGACGAATTGGCCGAGATCGGTTCAAAATCAAATGCAGCGCTGATTAACCTCATTATGCTCTATGCGTTGAGTGAAAAGGACATCGAAAAGGCTGCACCGTACTACGAGGAGTTGAAAACGCGCGCACCGGGATCTGAGTTCGTTGCCGGCGCGGCGAAAATCTTCGAAGAAAAAACACCTGCGGGCAAGTAGGGGCTAAAGCCGTCGCCGGAGCGCTCGACGTTTTTCGTCAGCAGGGTCTGGCGCAAAGGGAGCGGTAGCATTAATTTGCGGTATGCTTCGAGGTGAGTCGAATTGTAACTTTTCTGTAACTCCTCTTGTGGTGATATCCGCAAAAATGCCCAACGGGTGAAGAAGGCACGCAGGGTGGGCCAAGGTTTGTAGCCAGTGGAGACAGGTTGTGACGTTTGAAGAGCTTCTGGACCGGGACAAAATCCTGGAATTAATTGAACAGGGTACGGGAAAGGGTATCAAGGTGGGCATCCTGGACAGCGGGGTTGATTTCACCCACCCGGCCCTTGCCGACTCTGTGCATAGATCTTTCGAGGTGGGGGAATCCCAGGGTAATTTCGTGGCGCGTGAAGGGCTCGGAACGGACGTTTTGGGTCACGGCACGATGTGCGCCGGGGTGATCCATGAGATCGCCCCTGAAGCTGAACTTTATAATATCAAGACGCTCGACGAGCGGGGGCAGAATTCGCCCGCCAAGGTCATCTGCGGAATAGAATGCGCCATTGCCCAGGGCCTTCATGTGCTCAATCTGAGCCTGGTCTCCCTCAACATGTCGAGAAACACCATTGTGGATATGCTCTACTGGGTGGAAAAAGCCTACTATTGCGGAACGATCCTGGTTGCGGCCACCGACAACAAACAGAAGCGGGGGTTTCCAGGTGATTATTCATCGGTCATAGCGGTTGATTTTCAACACTTTCCGGATTTCAGGTCTTTTAACTACTATCTGGGTAAACCGGTTGAAATGGAAGCCAAAGGGGTCTATGTCAAGGCGCCTTTTCCCGGAAACACATACATTTCGACAACCTGTACAAGCATTGCCTGCCCGCACGTTACCGGCCTGGTGGCGCGGCTTCTATCTACGATGCCCGGACTCACATCCTTCCAAATAAAAACGCTGTTGATGGCGGCCAGATCTAACGGCCGGAAAGCATAGGAGGCTATATGGACATCCTTCAGGCAATTGAAAGGGTGAGCAAGGCTGTAGAGGTATTGTCCGATGAAATCAAGGAATTGAAGCTTCTGGCTTCGCAAGGCCCGCCACCGGGCTTATATTCGGTCCCTGGATCCGACGACCGGCTAAAGATCGTTTTCGGCTATCTTGCTCTTGGCCCCGGTTTGGAGCAGGACGAACTGCTTAACACACTGCTGAGCTGCGCTCAGCAGGTGGTGAGGGCAGAAGGGGCGGGGCTGACCCTCTACGACGATCAGAAAGACGTACTCGTCTTTCGGGCCGCGACGGGGGTTGCCGCCGATAAAGTCGTAGGATGGGAGGTGCCCCTTACCAACTCGCAGCACGGCATCGCATTCAGAATGCGCCAGGTCATTGCATCGACTCCCATGAACAGGGCGATTGACCAGGCTACGGGTATAACCTACAGAAACGTTCTAATAGCCCCTCTTCTCGTCAACGATGAAGCTATCGGTACGGTGTCGGCCGTTAATAAAATAGACGAAGACAATTTCACCCCGCAGGACATCGAAGATTACACGAGCTTTGCGGAATTGGCCGCTCATATCATCCGGCAGCGCATGCGCGAATACAACCTCAAGCAGATCATCGAAGGAGACACGTCCAGAGTGCCTGGGGAACTCACAGGGGTGAAGAACCTCACTGGCGACGCGGACCTTTTGGAGATAATCAAAAGTGTAGTTGTGATGGAGCGCAGGTCCCCCGAGATGCTTCCTTTGTGCAGGCAGCTTATTGGCGCTCTGGCCAATATGGGTTGATCGAATGCAGAAAGAGTTCACCACGGAGACGGGACATGGTCCAGACAAAAATAGGACTGGTCGTCGACAGGACACGAATAGAAAAGCTTTTCTAGACAGGATTTGACCACAGAGACTCAGAGGACAAAAGCTATCCACCCCTCTGTGCCTCTGCTGTGATGGTTTATGATTTTTCGCGCAATGGAGGAGAGGTTATGACCCTTTTGAATGGCCCGGATGGCACGCTTTACGAAATACCCGATGGAGATCTCGATCAGTACGAGATCGCGCCGGAAGACCTCGTTGACAAGATGGAGGCTTCCGGAGTGGAACCGCCGTCCGGAATCAATCCACAGCAAATCGGGCCGCAAAGGGTTGTGCCGATGCGCCTTTGTCTGAAGCGGTGATTTAAAACCTACTGCAGTGAATTCTTGACCTCATAAACGGCCTGGAGTGGTTTCGATGCGTATTGAATCTTTCTTTGAACCTATCCTCTATGTTACGGCCAAAGTTACACATGGCTGCAACCAGAAATGCAAGTATTGCAAGGTCGATTCGCTGTCGAGCAAATCCATGAAGATGTCGATGGAAACAGCCAAAAGAGCGGCCAGTTTACTTATCGAGAACTCCAGCTTTTCTTCCCTTTGGTTCAATATGCACGGTGGGGAGCCTTTGCTCTTGCCCGACGAATGGATCGAAGAGGTGGTTAGCTATGCGCGGGACCTTGCCGGTGAACATTCCAAGGAGATCAGGTTTCCTATAGCGACAAACGGGACACTGCTGCCCGAGGAGCGCCTCCTTAAACTCCACAAGCTGGGGATCGACTTTTCGATGAGCTGCGACGGTCCTCCGCAGATACACAATATTATGCGCGGGCGAGGAGCGACTGTTTACAAAACTTACCAATTATTCAGGAAGCACAAGATCCGCTGCGGAATCATGGCGGTTATCAGCAGGGGTAATTATGACAAGATGAAGCAGGTCATGGACTGGTACCGCGAGCAGCGAATTCGATCTTTTCTGTCAAATTTTGTCGAAGCCCAGGGGCGCGGCGTCAACAATCATCTTTTGAGCCCACGGGAAATGTATAAAAGCGGAGTTCAGATCCTTGATCACATGTGCGAAACCGATATCTCGGTCTCCAATGACGATATGTTGCGCAAGGTTGCCTGGTTCGTGCAAGGTCGCAAGAATGGCGACGCGCTTGCCTGTCCCAATATAGAATGTCATGCCGGGCGGCATATGGTTGCAGTTGATATGGATGGGAGCATTACGACTTGTGGAAGCGCTGATACTTCAGATTACCTGCTCGGTCACATCGATCGCGATATAGATGAAGATAGGTATAAGGATATGCTCCATCGATTTCATGACAAAGGAAGATGGATTATACGCTGCTTTGACTGTACCGCCAGGCAGATTTGCAGTCATGGATGCACGACTGCGTGCAATAAGTCACGCGACTACCGGGAAAGTATGTGTCAATATACTAGTACCATGTAACATTTACAATTTCGGATAAAGATGCTTCAGCTTTATGCGTGCATCGGTAGTAGAAAATCGCCATTGGATCTTGGATCGCCGATTGTTCCTGTCGTTTTCCCATGCGGTGAT
>JBKQTS010000149.1:0-11043 GCA_052143075.1 Syntrophobacteraceae bacterium
ATTCCAACCGGAAATTGTATACCTTTTCCGGTCTCAGGCGCGCAACTGAAGTTTTTTCGGGCAAAGACCCGAGCCGAAAATGCGGTTGGGATGCTTGGCACTGAAGTTGGTGCATTATTCCGGTTAAGGATATCTTTGCCGGACTTAAGGCAGGGCTCGGGCAAACAGTGGAGGTAAGCGGAGAGGCCGGCATCGGCAAATCACGCCTGCTAAGCGAGTTCAAGCACGACGTCACAAGCAGGGAAGAGGTGCATTGGCTGGAGGGACGCTGCCTGGCATATAGCATTTCAGTTCCTTACGGCCCTTTTCTTGACCTGATCCGGCACCATGCCGGCGTCAGGGACGAACAGTCCGAAGACGCTGCCAGGAGGCGTCTTGATTTTGCCGTCAACCAACTTTTCCCCGGAGACGCCGACGCAAAGGCGATTATCGCTAATATGATGCTTCTGAAGTTGTCTTCCGAGGAGATCGACCTGCTAAAAGGGATACAGGGCGAGCTGTTGCGTCAGCGCATATTCGGCCTGATGGTCTCGTTTTTTACAAAATTGGCTGGAGAATACCCCACCATTCTTGTTATTGAAGACAGCCACTGGGCCGACGCAACATCATTGGAACTCATCGAGCACCTGGTTCCGCTGACAGTGCGAATGCCGCTTGCAATCGTCTGTGTCTCCCGCACCGAGACTTCCGAGACTTCCAAAGCATGGATTAGACTTACAACAAAATTTCGCGAGCGCTGGTCCGATGGTTTTACGAATATCACTCTCAAACCACTCTCGGAGATTACCAGCCTTGAGATGACAGCACGCCTGTTATCGCTCGAAAGCCTCCCGCCTACCCTTAAAGAGCTGATCGCGGGAAGGGCGGAAGGCAACCCGTTCTTCGTTGAGGAACTGATCCGCACCTTGATCGAGCGTGGGGCATTGGCTCAGTCCGATGACGGCGGATGGGAAGCCACAGGGCTTATCGAATCCGTTACGGTGCCCGATACCCTTCAGGGCCTCCTGATGTCCCGGCTCGACCGGCTGCCGCCTGAGACAAAATGGCTCGCACAACAGGCTTCCGTCATCGGAAGGATATTTCTCTACCGCGTTCTGCTTCACATGGCTGAAAGAAAAACGCGCGTGGACGATGACCTCAGTTGCATGGAGACCAATGAACTCATCCGCGAGCGAACGCGTCATCCCGAACTGGAATATATGTTCCGTCACGCACTGACCCAGGAGACCGCTTATCAGAGCCTGCTTGCCGCACGCCGAAAAGAATTGCACCGCAAAACAGCCCTTGCAATCGTGGAACTCTTTTCCGACCGGATTGCGGAGTTTTTCACCGTCATCGGTGAGCACTTTTTGCGGGGCGAAGCCTGGGAGCGTGCCGCCGAGTACCTGGTACGAGCAGGCGATACTGCGGCCAGGCTGTTTGCCCTGGCTGAAGCACGGTTGCATTATGCTCGTGCCCTTGACGCATTGACGCACCTGCCGTCTACGGAAAAAAGCCGTAGAAACAAGGTAGATACACTCATCAAGCAAGTGAGCGTATCTTATGCTTCTGACTCACCGGAGCAAAACATGGCCCGCATGATTGAGGCAGAGCGACTGGTACAGGAATTACCCGGTCCCGACGGTACTCCCGGCAGCGATCAGCTCCGCGTGGCACGAGTGCGATATTGGATGGGCATGATCCATTTCGTGAGCAATGCAATGCCTGAAGCGATCGGCTATTATCGTCAGGTGTTGGCAGTGGCCCAAAAGTTGGGCGATCTTGAACTATTGGCTGTCCCCTCCCTGGCCATCGGAGGGGCATTATACTTTCAAGGCCATTTCGGCAAAGCCGAAGCGCTGTTCCGTCAAGCGATTACGGCGTTTGAGCAATTGGGCGACTGGACAGAATGGATTCGGGCTGTGTCATTTCATGGCGTGACCTTGGGAGCGACAGGCAGCTATGCAGAGGGATTGGCGGAATGTCAACGTGCTCTTTGCCCGTGCCCGTGAGCTGAATTCGCTCTACGGGATCGCTTACAGTACTCTCGGTCTATCCAGGATATACGCTGATGCCGGTAATCTTGCCTGCACCACAGAAATTTCTCGACAAGGCATAGAAGCAGCCGAACAATCAGGTGACCGGGTCCTTGTCTATCTCTGCTATGCGTCTCGCTCCTATGCCGAGCTTTGCGCTCTAAAGTTGGAGGCCGCCGACGAAAGCATTACAAAGTGTCAGGCAATTTTACAGGAGCTTGGCGGGCAACTTGCTGGTGTTGACATAACCGCCAGTACTATCGCCGAAATGGTTCTTTGCAAAGGCCAGGTCGAACAAGCCTTATCCCTGGCCGAGCAAGCTGTCGCTACGGCCGAAAAGACAGGCGGCATCTGGGCTGAAGGCATGGCGCGTCAGGTATGGGGAAGATCTCTTGCAGCTCTCAGCCCGCCAAGGTGGGACGAAGCTGAAGCACAAATGGATGAAAGCCTTCGCCTTTTTGAACTGGGTGAAGCTCGCCTTCGTGCTGCTCGAGCAAGAATGCACTGGGGAATCATCTGCCGAGATCGAGGGAACGCGGATGCCGCGCGTGAGCATTTTGAAAAAGCCGCTGCTCAGTGGACAGCCAGCAATATTCCGTGGGAACTGGAGCGGGTGAACAAACTCATTGCGGAGTTGCCGAAGGCGTAAGGAATTGTTTGTGGAGGTCTCAGACAATCACGATGCGATGGCCCTTGCATGGTGAGAAAAGCTTTTGCTGCAGGATAGCCAATCAAATTTGACGGTCACGCTTTACTTGCCAACTTGTGAACTTCCAGAAATTCCAGCTATAATGGAATCTTCCGCTTCTCGCTCCCCGCTTCTTGCTCCCCTGCTCCCTGCTCCCTGCTTCTCACTCCAGCATCCCCTTGATCGCATCCAGGACCGGATTGAGCCGGGCCGGCTCCTTCTTTTGGGCAAGCGTCCCAAGATGTTTCTTTACGCAGTCGTACTGGGCCCATCCTTTCAAAGTGTAATCCAGATCGACCGCTTTCCATTTGGGATGCCCGGTTTGAATCAGCCGGTCCAGATTGTCGGAAAGGATTCGGGCAAACTTGCCCACATTCTCGCATCCGCCAGTTCTGAAATCGCAGGTAACAAGGACGGCTTTTACCGCGACGGTCTTTACCGGTTTATCTTGCCATGCATATGTACCCGCAGGGATTTCCGCTCTGGGATAGAAATCCAGGATTTGCTTGTCCATGACCGGGAGCAGTTCGAGGTTGTCTTCTTCCTTGATGTTTTGGGCAAACAACTTAACGGGAGCGCCGGCCACATAAAACATGGCGTCTATCTTTCCTTCCTTCAATTGCATCAGTGCTTCGCCGGCGCCAATATTGACCACAGCTTTGGGTTTGATGCCGGAGACTTCGAAAAGCAGTTTGGCCGTCAGGTATGTGCCGCTCCCGTCTTCTCCCACAGCCACGCGCCGGTCGGACAAATCGCTGAAATCGGTAATGCCTTTTCGGGCAACAATGTGGACCTCTTCATTATATAATGGGAATACCAATTTTATTTTTTCGGCCACCGTCTTTAAAGTTTCGTTGGATTGACCCCTGGAAATAAACGCCAGCACATCCGACTGAACGATTCCAAGTTGGGTAGAATGCTTTTTGTACACTGAATATACATTTTCTATCGACCCTTTGGACGGATAAACCTTGAGCTTTATTCCATGCTGGGCCATAAGCTCCTGCAGGTTTAGACCGAACTGATAATAAGTCCCCTTTTCGTTGCCGGTCATAATGCCCATCTCGATGGCATGAGAAACCCGGGCCTGGATTACTACGGAAATGAAGCACAAAAAAACCGCTATGCAAAGTTTCTTCAAATAAAACCTCCTGCCATCGACCGTTTCTACATCCGTTTTTCATTCACGCTCAACGATTTAATTCTTGAGTGGAATCTCCGAAAGATCTCTTGCAGGCTTTTGCGAATCCATGGATTTTTGTCTCAAGACATGATCTATCAATTCTTCGTATCTCTCGTTGGACTTTTCCCTGGCTGAATCGGGCGAAGCATTTCCGGCTTGAAATGTGTGTTCTTTAGGACCCTCGCCGTTGCCGGCAACAGCGGGGGCGGGGACGTCAGGAGGGATTGCCTGAGGAGGGGCAGATGCAACGGCCGAGACAGTCTCCGCCTTCTGCTCGCTCATTATAGGCGCCGGCGGTTCACCCGGTTCCTTTTTTTCAGGCGCATCATTTGAGAACACCTGCTGTGGCGGACTCAGCGACACCGGGTGTTTTTTTAACAGCGAAGTCTCGTCTTCGGAGGAAAAGAAGAAATACCAGACGCACGCTCCCAATACTGCGAGGAATACAAGATAAGCCGTTTTTCGCGATGTTGTACGATGAAACTTTGCGGGGGCGAGGAAAGGAACCCCGCATCGGAAACAGATTCCTCTATTATAATCTTTTGGCGATCTCAGATAATTCCGGGCGCCGCACGAGGGACAATAAATTGCATAAGGTAGTTCGCCGGGCACTGAGGCTTTTCCGCACAACTCACATCTGCCGTTCGCCCCAATAGTGCCTGCGCATCCCGCACTGTCACAAACCATGTTCTCGGGAGCGCCGCCTCTGGAGGCGTTTTTTCCTTCCGGCATCGAACTGCCATAACCGTTCGAGCGGAAAAAAACCTTCAATGCGTCATATGCCGCATCGATTTGCACCATCTTCTCTTCAGCTATTTGCCGAAGAAGATCATCGTCGAGAAAAAGATTCGGGTGCCAAACTTTGGCCAACTCGATATAAGCATCTTTCACCTCTTCGGGGGAAGCACCCGGCGCAAGTCCCATAATCTTGTAGGAGTCCTTCGGTTCGCCCATGTCCAATACCTTGTAATTTCAGATCAGTATTGTATTTATTGCTATCGGGATTCAGGATTTCGGCAGCGTGAGCCGTACGACCCGTCCACGTCCGCTTGAAATCTCAACCGGCTTGCCGTCCCATTGGACACGAACCCTTCCGCCGTTCCCAACCACTAAATCGACTTTGTCCATGGCTTTCCACTTCCTGGTCTCTCCGGCTTGCAACAGTTCGGTTTCGGTATTCTTGCCATCGACGACGACCTGTATCCATGTTCTCTGGTCGGTCACTATCTCGAGGGAGTGCACCGGCCCGGCTTCTGCGGGAGGTTGGTTTGAGACGGCCGGCTTTTCAGCAGGTTCCACGGGCGCAATCGCATCCTGTTTGGGCTCGGGAGCTGAACTGAGAGTGACATCGGCAGGAGATGGTTCCGGGGCCTGTTTTGCAACCTCGGGCAATGCCCTGCGCTCGAGCGGCAAGTCTTGATGAGCTGACAAGGTTTTTTGCTCGGAAGTGGTGGAAGGGATGGTCCCGGATATGCCTGAGACCGGCTCGTGGGACTTTAGGGATGAATCTTTGCTATCCCGGGCCTGCCAAAAAAAGGTCCCCAGGAAAACAGCGGCAAAAGCCGCGCACAAAAGCAACCCTGTCATTATGTACCGCAAGGTTTTGCCGGATCTGGCGCCATCTTTCCCGGTGGTTTTCCGCCCGTTATCTGCGGTCTGCTCCGTTTGGGCTCTCAAGGCAGAGGAATATTTCCGGAGCAGGGCCTCCACGGCCGAAGGCGCAACCAGCTTATCGCTATTCCCCGACTCCAGCGCCCCCAGAACGGTAATGCTGATGCCCGTGCGGTCGGAGACATCCTGCAAAGTCCACCCCCGGCTCAATCGTTCCGTCTTTATGTGCTCCATGACGTCTTTCATGCGGTCTCTTTCGGGACTGGCTGCGGTTCGCACACCCATAAGCGCTCAAATAAGCCCGTACCCCCCCTTTTCTAAAGGGGACAGGGGGATTTTAATTTGCCACATTGGTGTAAGTCATCAAAAATCTTTCTGAAATCCTCCATTGAAAAGGGGGACTTAAGGGCCGGCGTATTGGCATGCAAACAGGGGAATTCCCCTTATTTGAGCGCTCATGGTTCGCCAACCGGCTTGGCTGGTCATGGGATAAAATTACAGATATTCCCGGCATATATCAAGTTAATCATTCAATTTCATCCAAATTCGGCTAAAATTTACTGCAAACCTTCACTCGACCGGCTTTTCAGGATATTATTCCATGGCCGCCGATTGAAGATATTCTCCACAGCCGGGGCGAGGAATCTGTGGACATGTACTAAACTGTTGTGGTTAAATCCAAACCCGATGAAGGAAGTCGGCGCTGGTACTTACTTGCGTAAATTGGCGTGCTTAATTCGGTGGAACACCCTGATCTCGTCATTCCGGCGTTTTTCGACGCCAAAAGAACCGGAATCCAGATGTCCTTTGCATCTCAAGAAATCCTCTGGGCCCCGGCCCCCGGACTACACACTTCCGGGGCAGGCTTTGCCGGGGCGACAGACTCAAGTTTGTTGCGCACACTTATACGAGCAAGTACAAGCCCGGCCCTGTATGCGTCAGATAGGCGCATATGCTTTCAAAGCCCCAACGGGTAACCATTTTCGTTCTTTTATGGAGCAATTTGCTGGAGGACATATGGATGAGAAGGCCGATAATACCGGGGTAGTGAGCTGGAAGCTTTTCAACGCTCTGTATGAAAACCAGTATGATCTTTTCCGCAAATTGAAGTTCATCGTGGAAGCCGGAAAGCTGAACAACAACCACTCGATGGCATTGGAAATGATTGACGATTGCCTCAAGCGCAAAGAAGTCGATCTCAAAGATCTCAGACAAGCTGGTTTAGAAGAATGGATCAGCAGGGGCAAAAGGGCCGGCTCGCAACGGGTCTCCGCCCGGGAAGGGCCGCAGAATAACGGAAAGATCCGGCTGGGCAAGTCACTGGTGCCTGTTGTCCCTGTAAGCAGGGTCTCTCTCTGGAGCAAGGTCATGTCCAGGATTAAGGGAGAATAGGCGTTGCCGGGTTTTTCGGACCGATCTTTTTCAGGGCGTTCTAAGGTTATGGCAGATTTCGAACAGTGCTGTAAAATTCTTGGAATAAGACAGGACGCCGGACCTGACGAAATAAAGCAGGCTTACAGAGACCTGGTCAAAATCTGGCACCCGGACAGATTTCCCGGAGATATTCGAGTACAGGGAAAGGCTCAGGAACAGCTCAAAAACATAAATTCGGCCTACCGGACCTTGATTCAAAATAATCCCGGTCATTACCAGGCAGGCGTCGAGCCTGATAATACCGGGAGCACAATGCGGACGGCCGGCAATTTTCGGGTTCGCCGGCGCTTTTCCACAATCCGCCGTACGGCTGTCTGTTTATTGATCCTGGCTTGCTTCGGCTTTCTTTTGGCATCGGTCAGACGTGACGTGGCGGAAATTCCTTATAACCTGGGGAATGCTTATCTTGAGTCCGGCCACTATAATGAGGCCTTGAAGGCTTTAAGGGTTGCCAGCTTGATCAATCCGGACAGCGCCAAAATCTACTATGCCCTGGGAAACGCATTCTATCAGTCGGCTCTTTATGTGGAAGCGGAGAAAGCCTACGCGCAAGTGATTCGCATCAACCCGCATCACGAAGGAGCGCGACGCCGATTGGCTCTACTGTCTGCGCGCCGGGGAATGCATAAAAAACGCGGTATTCCATAAAGAGGCAGTCTAGGAACTTGATCTTGCGTTACCCAAGGGAGCGTTCGATGCTTACCTGGGAAAGATATAACGGCGTCATCATCGGGGAGGAGCGGTTCGTATGCCAGAAGCCATCTTGGATGATAAATTTATAAGTCTCCGGTCGTTCGAGTCACTCTACGATCAATATACTGACTTTTGCCGCAAACTCAGGTTTTTTGTTAAAAGTGCGTTAGTGATGGAGGAAGAATCGCTGGCCCTGGAAATGATCTCTGAATTTCTTGAATACAAGGAAAAAGAGCTCGATGAGCTGAGATCGGCGACCCGGGGTCAAATCCAGGGCTGTCCCCCCGGATCGGAACCGGTGGAGCTTCTTTTGGGACGTCTGCTGATGCAGCACGAGGACTACCGGATTCTGCAGCGCATAAATGAGATCAAGAGGAACGGCGGAATCCGATGGCAGACGCTCCAAGCCATTATTCACGAGCAGGCTATCATCAAAGACCCATACACGCCGAACCTGGGCGACGAATAATGCGGGGCCCGGGTCCCCCGTGCTGTCGCAGGCCCTTGTGAACGGGTGAGCCGCGCGGACCTTTGAGGTATCAATATGGATCAGACAGTCAAGTTGCTCGGGGATGATGGAAGCTTCGTAATTTACTGGAAAAAGCTGTTTCGAATCCTTTGCTTATGGCTGTGTTTGTACCCGGCGGTGATCATCGCCGCTTATGAGGCATATTACTGGTTGAGGTTCGCAGAGTTTCTGGACCTCGATACTTATAAAACCGTCCCGCCAAGACTTCTGGTTTTCTTTTACAATCTCACGAACTGGGAGGGGATAAACCTGATCATTTATAAATTCCTTCAGCTCCCGATATTCGTAACGATGCCCCTTGTCAGTTTCTTCATGATCTTCATTGTCTACCAGAGCGTACTGGCGATATATTACTTTGTGTTCGATTCAAGAACGCTGATAAGAAAATTGGCGCGCAGGTTTTCTAAATAGTATCCATCCGGAAACCCCGGAGGAGATACCAACAGTTTCCAATTCGGAAAGAAGGCATTTTTCGCCATGGCGCGTACAGTTTGATGCCCCGCCATTTCCGGATTGCCCAGCGCCGCACCGAAAGGTGCAAGGAAATCAAGGGTTTGCGCGAAGGCGTACATAGGTACGCCGCACAAGAAAACCCGAAGATTGACACAGCCAGGGCGGAAAAGGGCACTTTCCCGATGGAAACTAAATAATTTGAATAACTGCTGAAGGGGTACGGCACGTGAACGGTTATCAGGAGTTTTTGGATCGCCGGGACTGCATTCTATTGCTGGTGGATATTCAGAAGTCAATGCTGGACCTTTGCGCGGAACGGGACCGCACGGTGTTGAATGCCGGCGCCCTGATAGAGGCTGCCGAGCTTTTTGAGATTCCCGTTCTGTGCTCGGTCCACAATTCTGCCAAGCTGGGCGGGTTTCTGCCCGAACTGAGCGATAAGATCTTAGAGCCCAAAATGTTGGACAAGTTGGAATTCAACTGTTTCGAAAACGAAGGGATCGCGCGGGCGCTTCTGGAAACCGGCCGCAAGACACTGCTGCTGGCGGGTCTGGAGGGGCATGTGTGTATTTTCCACACCGGCGTTGGAGCATTGCGTCTTGGGTACCGCGTTCATATCGCCCGGGACGCGGTAGCATCGAGGAGTGCATCTGATAAGCAGACCGGCATGCATCGCCTCGACAGGGCCGGCGCTGTGCTCAGTTCCACGGAGATGATAATTTTTGAATTGCTCAACCGCGCGGGCACGGACCAATTCCGCGCGCTCCTGCCACTGCTCAAGAGGCTTCAAACGAAGTTGCCTTAAAAAGTATTAGAACTCAACTCGGCTTCAGTCAAACTGAAGTTTTTTGTTGTGTGTCCGTTGCGGCCGGCGTGTTGTCTTCAGCCTTGCAATATTCCCATCTACTCCCCGCAGGAGTGTCGATAACGCGGATGCCGCACTTTAGCAGATCGTTTCTGATTCTGTCCGAGTCGGCCCAGTTTTTCTCTTTTCGCGCAATCTCGCGGTCACTGATCAGTTTATCCTCAGTCGGGCTGAGCAGACGCGAACTCAGGTCGAAAAAACCAAGAATAGAGTCGGCTCTGTGGAATATTTCCAGGATCTGCAGTTTCTGTGAGCTGCTCACCCCGGTTTGATCGATTATCGGGTTTGCCTGACGAATGAAGCGGAATATGGCGGCAAGAGCGTGCGGAAGGTTCAGGTCGTCAGCGAGCGAATCGAGAAATTCCTGATCCAGAGTGCAGATCATCTCGGCGAGCTGTCCGTTTTCCCCCGTCGCGCCTCCTGAGGCACGGACCTTTACGATAAATTCGTCAATGCGCCTCAACCCTCTTACGGTGTTGGAGATATTGTCGGAGGTGGCCTGGATAGGCTTGCGGTAATGAGTGCTAAGGAGCCAGTACCTCACCTCGCGGGCCAAAAATCCCATTGCGAGCAGATCCCGCACGGGTTTATTTTCGTCCACCCGGTCGGTCCCCTTGCCTTTCCTGGCCGACCAGACACGTTCGGCGATCATCCAGATATTGGCGAAGGGCTTGCCTGTAAGGGCTTCACCGATTTCCCTTACGTTTTCCAGGTGCGGGAAAAGAAAATCCATGCTGCTTACGACTATGTCTATCTGTGGTCCAAGATCGTGGATGGCCGCAGAAGCCGCCGATATGTGCCAGGTGGGAATGACGTTACCCCAGTCGGTTTTGACGTAGGCGCCCATTTTGAGTTCCGAGAGCGTTGCTCTCTTGAGCAGAGCGAAATCGCTCGGGTTGAGCTTCTCATATGCGCTGAGATCAACGGTTTTGCCCGCGCGGACTTTTTTGGGGTCGATCCCGGAGAGTCTCCCGTAGCAGTTGCTCCTGGACAGATCGAAATAGACCGAGCGGAGTTTGTCGTAGGCGAACTCTGCGGATATCAGGTCCCGGGTGAACTCTATTATGGTGTCGAGATGTTCGGTCGTACGTGGATATCGGTAGGCCCTGCTTATCCCAAGCGAATCCAGGTCGCCGAGAAAGGATTCGAATCGCTGCTGCGTGTAGGGCCCGAGGCACATGCCGGCGGCAATCGAGCTGTTTATGGTGCGGCTGTCAAAATCGGGAATGAGAACGACCTCATCGACCGAGAAATTTTTTGCCTGAAAAAACCTGGACAGCAGGTCTGCAAGCAGGAATCTCCGCGCATCCGAAATCGAAAGGGATTGATCCAGTGGAGGTCCGGTCACGCAGATGCGAGCCTTTCCTTCCTTGACAGGTTTAAATTCCACCTTCTGCCGCTCCAGCAGATCATAGAACCTGAAGTCCGGCTCGATCGTTGTTGTAAACAGGTTTGTACTCAGATAGCGGTCTCCCCCGTCCGGCAGGATTGCAACCAGCACGCCTTCCTCCATGACGGACGCTATCTGAATTCCGGCCGCCATCGCAGCCCCGGAACTCATACCGGCAAATA
>JBKQTS010000150.1:0-4899 GCA_052143075.1 Syntrophobacteraceae bacterium
TGTTTCAGCCAATTGCGCTCAAATTACGGATAGATCCTTGCGGCGGCATATTAGGCAGATCTTTTGTCTATGCTGGCTTTTCCTATTTGTCACTTCAGGGGTCGGTTGCCATTCTGCGGGTTCGGAAACGCCAGGCGATTCACGCAAGGATATCATCAAATCAACCAATCCCGATGTAATCGAGATGGAACATCCGGAGCGGTTCCCTCTGGTGGCGGTAGAAAGCAGGGAAATCGTTGATGAAATCCATGTCAATGGAGTGGTGACCCCCGACGTCAATCGCTCGGTAGCGGTATTGTCTCTTAGCGGAGGACGAGTTGTAGAGATCAAGGCCAGACTGGGAGACGATGTGCAAAAAGGGCAGCTCCTGCTCCGGATTCACAGCCAGGATCTGGCTGCCGCTTTCTCCGATTATCAAAAGGCCCAGGCCGATGAGTTATTGTCGCGCAAACAATTGGAACGCTCCGAGGCCCTCTATGAGCGCGGGGCAACAATTGCAAAAAAGGACTTAGAGGCGGCCCAGAACGCAGAGGACAAGGCACAGGTCGATGTGAAGACAGCGCGTGATCACATCCAGGTACTCGGAGGCGATCCGGAGCATGTTTCCCCCATTCTCGATGTTCGTTCCCCGATTTCCGGAACAATCGTCGAGCAAAACGTGACAGGTGCCGCCGGAGTTCGTTCGCTCGACAATTCTCCGAATCTTTTCACGGTCGCCGATCTATCTCGCGTATGGGTTCTCTGCGACCTTTACGAAGATACGATTTCCAAAGTGCATCTCGGTGATATAGCCGAGGTGCGCCTCAACGCCTATCCTGATCAGCTGTTCCATGGTCGCGTGAGCAATATCGGCCGAGTGCTGGATCCCAACACCCGGTCAGCAAAGGTCCGTATCGAACTTGACAATCCCGGTCACTTGATGCGTTCGGGAATGTTTGTGACTGCAGAGTTACACTCCGGGAAACGCCTCGAACGGCCTGTCCTGCCGACCTCCGCCATTGTCCGCTTACACGACAAGGACTGGGTATTCATGCCTCTTGGCGGCAACCGGTTTCGCAAAATAGATGTTCAGACAGGCCCGCCGGCGGGCGACAACCTCCAGCAGATCCTTGCAGGGCTAAAGATTAATGACAAGGTAGTTGCCAACGCCCTGCAATTTTCCAGTGCTTCGGAAACAAAATAGACCATGATTCAGTATCTCATCGAATTCGCACTCCGGAAAAAGTTGTTAGTTATCAGCATCGGATTACTTCTTTTTATCTGGGGAATAATTTCGTTTCATCGCCTTCCCGTTGAGGCTTATCCGGATGTGGCCGATAAATACGTCTGGGTTATAACACAGTGGCCAGGACGAGCTGCAGAGGAAATCGAGCAACAGATCACCATCCCAATCGAGACCCAGTTGAACGGAGTCGGACATATGACGCACCTCCGTTCGATTTCCCTTTCAGGACTCTCCTTCATCACCGTCATTTTCGATGATAACTCCGACAACCTGCAGAACAGGCAACAGGTACTGGAAAAGCTGACACTGGTGACCCTTCCTCCGAATATCAGTCCCCAGATCGGCCCTGACTTCAGTCCTGTCGGCCAGATCTACTTTTACACTCTGGAGAGCGCGAATCCCCAATACGACATAATGGAACTAAAGCGGCTGCAAGACTGGGTAGTATTCAAACATCTCATGTCGGTCCCGAATGTCGCAGCCGTTTCCATTTTCGGCGGGGAAACGCGCGAATACCAGGTACGCGTCGATCCAAACAAGCTGGTTTCGTATGGCTTATCCATTGCCCAGGTAGAGCAGGCCCTTGCGGCGAACAACGTCAATGCGGGCGGAAGCTTTATCGAGAAGGGCCAACAGGCTTACAACGTCAGGGTCGTCGGCTTGATGGAAAACCCGGATGATATCGGTTCAACTGTTCTGAAAGTACAGAACGGAGCACCCGTGAGAGTTCGAGATATAGCGATTGTTGCCCAAGGGCCGAAGATACGGCTGGGGCGTTTAGGCAAGGCCATTCGCCATGAGGACGGGAAAGTCATCGACAATGACGACGTTGTCGAGGGAATCGTGCAGATGCGGAAGGGAGCTAAAGCGGAGTCCGTACTTGCCGCCCTTCATGAAAAGGTCAAGTATCTGAATGAGCGCGTGCTGCCGTCCGGGGTAAAAATTATCCCTCATATCGATAGGGACGATCTCGTCCACTATACAACGCACACGGTCCTGCGCAACCTCACCGAGGGAATCATTCTGGTCGTCATTGTATTGTTCCTTTTTCTCGGCAATGCCCGTTCATCGCTTATCGTGGCGATGACCATGCCATTCTCATTCTTTTTTGCTTCAATCCTTCTTGATCTCCGTCACATTCCTGCCAATCTTTTGTCTCTCGGAGCGCTCGACTTCGGCATGCTGGTGGACGGCACGGTCGTGATGGTAGAAAATATCCTGCGTCGTCTCGAAGAATCGAGGGAGTCAACAGGCAACATCAGCGAGACCATTCAACTGGCAGCTCATGAGGTGCAACGGCCCGTTTTTTTTGCGCGTGCAATCATAATCAGTTCATACATCCCGATCTTCACATTGCAGCGCGTCGAAGGTCGCCTGTTCCATCCCATGGCCTGGACAGTCTGTTTCGCACTACTGGGATCTCTGTTTTTCTCAATTCTTCTTGCGCCGGTACTGGCCAGCTATCTCTTTCAGAGGGGGGCACGAGAGCGGCGAAACCCACTACTGTCATGGCTAATGATTTACTACCCGAGGGCTCTGAAAAATGCAATTGAGCACCGCTCCCGGACTCTTGGAATAGGGGCCGCCTGCTTCTTTCTCGCTGCTTTCCTCGGTTTCAGCGGGGTCATCGGCTCCGAATTCCTGCCACACCTCGATGAGGGCGCCATCTGGGCTCGTGGCACTCTCGATCCGAGCACGGGGCCTTCAGCAGGGGAGCGGATTATGAACCAAGCCCGGCTTGCGTTTGCGGGTTTCCCTGAGGCAACACAGGTAGTATCTCAGGTGGGCCGTTCTGACGACGGTACCGACGCCACTGGTTTCTTCAACACCGAATACTTCATCGACCTCAAGCCCAGGGATAGATGGCGCAAGGAGTTCCATGAGAACAAAGATGCACTGATTGAAGCCATGAACAGGGAAGTTGAAAAGATCCCAGGTGTTGAGTGGGGATTCTCGCAGCCGATTGCCGACAACATGGAAGAGGCGGTCAGCGGCGTCAAGGGCGAACTCGCGGTAAAAGTCTTCGGCAGCGACCTGAAGGATTTGGAGCAAAAAAGTGAAGAGATCGCCGAGGTCATGAAAAAGGTCCGCGGGATTGAAGACCTTGGGATATTCCGGGTGCTCGGACATCCAAATGTCAACCTGATTGTTGATCGCGCTAAGGCAGATCGGTTCGGCATCAACGTTGCCGACGTCCAGGATGCCATTGAAACGGCAGTGGGTGGTAAAGCGGTCAGCCAGATATTGAAGGGAGAAGAACGCTTCGACCTCGTCGTTCGTTATCAGGAGCCCTACCGCAAAACAGTCGAGGATATTGCGAACATCCGGATTCTTGCGCCATCAGGAGAGAGGGTCTCCTTGGGAGAGCTAAGTGACATCAATGTCGGAGACGGCGCATCCATGATCTACCGTGAGGCAAATTCGCGCTATATCGCCATAAAATACAGTGTTCGCGGCCGAGATCTCGGCAGTACGGTTGAAGAAGCCATGCAGAAGGTCAATGAGAAGGTCAAGCTGCCCCAGGGTTACTATCTGGACTGGGCTGGGGAATACGAAAGCCAGAAGCGTGCAAATGAACGCCTGGCAGTCATTGTCCCGGTCACGATTCTTCTGATCCTTCTACTTCTCTATACGATGTTTAACTCATTCAAGTGGTCTTTCCTTGTACTTCTCACTGTCGGCATGGCAAGCTTCGGGGGGCTGCTCTCGCTCTTTGTCACCGGGACCCATTTCAGCGTTTCGTCCGGCATAGGGCTGCTCGCTCTGTTCGGAGTCTCCGTCGAGACAGGCGTGATCATGGTGCAGTACATCAACCAGTTGCGCGCTCGCGGCATGTCAGTCCTGGAGGCGGCGATTAAAGGCGCCACTCTCCGCCTTCGTCCGATCACGATGACGATGCTCGTTGCTACGCTCGGCCTGCTGCCTGCCGCGATGTCGCATGATATAGGTTCCGATTCCCAGCGTCCTTTCGCCATCGTTATTGTTGGTGGACTGATCACTACCCTGGTATTGAGCGTCTTTCTTCTGCCGACGCTTTATGTTTGGATAGCTAAACCGGGCGACATATTGCCTAAAGCGGAGGAAAACAATGCACACTAAAGAACAGGTAAAGGTAAAGAGTGAGACAGGTAAAGTGAAAAGAATGGATTCCCGCTTACTACCCGCCGGAATGACAGGGTTATTTAATGGTCGTCATTCCCGCGAAGCTTGTCCTCGAAGTTCTCAGTCGGGGAGCGGGAATCCATCTTTTATATTAATTACATTATTGAGGTTCATCTCCTTGGCGCTCATGGCCGGATGTGCGGTTGGACCGGATTTCCAACGCCCGACCGCGCCCGATGTTGACCGCTACACGCTGCAGCCACTTCCTGAGCAGACGTCATCGGTCGAGGACAGAGGCGGTGAGGCGCAATGCTTCGTGCAGGACATGGACATACCCGGTCAATGGTGGATGCTGTTCCATTCGAAACCACTCAATGACCTGATCGAGCAAGCGCTCAAGGCCAACCCTGACCTGGAAGCTGCGCAAGCAGCACTGCGCGTCGCCTGGGAAAACGTCTATGCACAGCGAGGCGCTTTCTTTCCAAGCATCGAAGCCAATTTCAATCCGACGCGCCAAAAAATTTCCAACGAGTTAACCAGTCCGCTTGCCAACAACAGGTACATCTTTAACC
>JBKQTS010000151.1:0-17211 GCA_052143075.1 Syntrophobacteraceae bacterium
ATTCCAACCGGAAATTGTATACCTTTTCCGGTCTCAGGCGCGCAACTGAAGTTTTTTCGGGCAAAGACCCGAGCCGAAAATGCGGTTGGGATGCTTGGCACTGAAGTTGGTGCATTATTCCGGGTTACAGCAGATATACGATCCGCAAAGCCCCTCATACCACCAGTTCCTCAGCGTGGAAGAGTTCACGGAGCGGTTCGGACCGTCGCAGGAGGACTACGACGCGGTGATCGGTTTCGCGGAAACATGCGGCTTGACCGTGACGGGCACCGCTCCAAATCGAATGATCGTGGATGTCACGGGGCCGGTGGCGAATATTGAGCAAGCGTTCCACGTGAACATGGGCGTGTATCAGCACCCGACGGAAGATCGTACGTTCTACGCTCCAGACCAGGAGCCAACGGCGGATTTGCCGGTTGCGTTGTGGCATATCACGGGCCTTGACAACTTCTCGATCCCGCGTCCGGCCAGCCTCAGGAGAGCTCCGGAAGCGAGGGGTGGCACCACGGGCTCGGGCCCCCGCGGGTATTTTATCGGCAGCGACATGCGGGCGGCCTACTACGGTGTAACAGGTTCAACAGCCCTTAACGGTAGCGGCCAGTCGGTCGGGCTTCTGGAATTTGCAGGTTACAACATAAATGACGTCCAGACCTATTTTAACAACGTGGGGCAAAACCTCGCTGTCTCCATAGTTGGCGTGTCAACGGATGGGTCCAGCTTGAGCTGTACGAGGAGCTGCGACGACACCGAACAGGCGTTGGACATCGAAGAGGCGATCTCGATGGCGCCGGGCTTATACCAGGTCCGCGTGTACGTATCCGATACCAGTGACGTCAGCATCTTCAACAAGATGGCTACGGACAATATCGCCAAGTCATTGAGCTGTTCGTGGGGATGGGATCCGGCTGACCCGACCAGTGACGACCCGATTTTCAAGGAGTTCGCATTCCAGGGTCAGAATCTGTTTGTGGCTTCAGGCGACAGCGGTGCGTATAGCATGAGGTCCAGGTATGTATATCCGGCGGACGATGAGTATATCACGTCGGTGGGCGGCACGGACTTGACCACCGCCGGCGCGGGAGGCGCCTGGCAATCCGAAACCGCATGGCGCTACAGTGGCGGGGGGATTTCTCCAAACAGAATTGGGATCCCCAGCTACCAGACGACGAAGGGGGTTATCACCACTGCCAACGAAGGATCGACGACCTATCGCAATAGTCCGGACGTTGCCGCAGAAGCAAACACGGACAATTACATTTGCTACAACGGTACCTGCCAGGGAGGATGGGGCGGAACGAGTTTCGCAGCGCCCCGATGGGCCGGCTACCTGGCGCTGGTGAATCAACAATACACGACCGCGACGAAGAGTAAGAGTCCGGCCGGCGTTGGCTTCATCAACCCGACCATCTACACGATTGGGTTGGGGTCGGGGTTGACGAGCTATGGCAACAACTTCCATGACATCACTAGCGGCAGTAACGGCACCTACTCAGCAGAAATAGGTTACGACTTGGTGACCGGGTGGGGCAGTCCGAATGGGACCGGCCTGATCAACTCCCTTGTACCATAACGAGTTTGTAGAAAAAGTCCTTTTGTAGAGATGTAGTTTGGAGGAGACCTCAAGATAGCGCATAAAGGGTGACTTTTGGTACTACCTGCTTGGGGAAGAGTCAGCGATGGCTTTGCCTTTCGTTTTTCAGCACATCCTCATCCCAGCAGGACGACATGTATGCTGGACCTGCCCCAAACTCAGATCGTCGATTGTGGGGCATTTCAGAGGAGTCGCCTTGACTTCCTGTTCTACTGGACTCTTCGCGATTGCTTTTTTCACCTTTTGAAGATTCAACCTTTCTCTCCTCCGTCTTAAGAAATGGGGCGCCAAAATCTTTTCCGTTTCCGAATCATTTGTTTACCGATTCGCTGCAAACTGACTCTTTCGAGATTGGCAAGTTGGGTTGATCCGGTATCATTTATGGCCGGCGTCTTTTGTATGAAACATGCTTTCCGTCGTATGCGCTAGGAGCTCTACCCTAAACCTTCCCTTTAGGTTTCACCTTTACATTTGACGGGATTTGTTGGAGTATGACGAAAAATTGGTGAGAGTCAACCGAGAATTATCTGGGTCAACACCTCACCTTTTACCATGATGGAATCTTATCCCCATTTCGGAAGAAATCAACCCCCTCCAGAGGACTTTTTGTGTTTTTTCATCAGGTTGGGAGACGGCCCTGCGAAGTCGGCCGGCTGGAAGCCTTGTTTAACCTATTCACATACGATTCGTAAAAAATGCCCGGGCATGTATTAATTTTATATTCAAAAGTTAATAATGATGCTCAGTCTACAATTAGAGCACCTTTATGCTCAATTAATCCAAATGATTCTGGACAAAATGGGAACATCCGTACATGGAATCGCTTGCGCCCTCTATCCTTTAATTTCGAAATATGATATAGGTAATCTACTATTTTACATTTTTGAATACCCGTTGTGGGCCATCTTTTTCACGCAGGCCGAACGATTTGTTACCTTTTGATATGGAGAGATGCCATGCCTATCAGAGCTAAACGAGGACCTTTCGCCAATAACAGAGTCAATCCTCACGAACAAAATGAACTCCAATATTGGTGCCGGAAGTTCACTTGCACAACGTTTCAGCTAAAAAATGCAGTAACAGCAGTTGGGACTTCTCCCGAGGCAGTGCGGCATTTCCTGAAAGATAAGGCTTAAAGCTGATATTACAGGTTTAGCCCGAGGAGAGAGACGAGAATCAGGTCATTTTTCAGATGTTCGATATCAGGAACCATGGGGCGCATCATACATTGCGGGATCGTCGTGACAACACTTCGTATATATTGGACATTCAAATAACCGGCAAAGCGAGAGAGTAAAAAAAATGCTAAAGACCCCCTTTTATAGTTTCAATTCGTTTCGCAATTCCACGCGGAAGGTAAGTGCATTTCCTAAATATCATGATGGACCTGTGGATGTGTGGAGACCCAAACTGGACGAGAAAGTGCAGATCCCAAACGGGGTCGGGACCGTGGTGGAGATCTCGGAGGACATGTATTTAGTCGACCTGGATAACCAGCTTGCGAATGTTTGGGAGCGGCTCAGCTCTATCAGGCGCCCAAAATAGGTTCGATATAACCAGCGGGAAGCGACCGTGTACCGAAAGCTCTGCAAATAAAATAACTCCAGGCTATCCCTGACCTGTACATGACAACATGTGTGGGGGATGGGGGGACATGTGCCTCCCACACCCGCTTCGCCACTGCGCGGCTCACTGTGGCGCTGCGGTGGCGGCCTCCGGCCGGCCACCGGCAGCACCTAGCGCTCGGCCGTGTGAGACTGCGCACGGCCGAAATCCGGGGTGTGCGCATAATGAAGTCCTTAATTCAGGAGCCATCTTAAAGCATGTCATTCAATTCGCTCGGCCTTTCGTCCGAATTACTCCGTGCCGTCGCCGATCAAGGCTACACCAAACCAACTCCAGTACAACTCCAGGCGATCCCCCTCATTCTTGAAGGAAAAGACATCCTTGCCGGTGCTCAAACCGGCACGGGAAAAACAGCGGGTTTTGCTCTGCCGCTGTTGCAGCTTTTGAGCAATCGCACCGTGGTGAAGGGAAAGAATTGCGTCCGCGCCCTGATACTTACTCCAACTCGCGAGCTTGCCGCTCAGGTTGAAGAGAGTGTTGCGGCCTACGGCAAACATCTGCCATTAAAGTCGGCGGTCATCTACGGTGGGGTCAAGATCAGTCCGCAGATCGAAAAGCTCCGCAGGGGTGTAGATATTCTGGTGGCAACTCCCGGGCGTTTGCTGGATCATGTTCAGCAACGGACCCTGGATCTGTCGCGGGTCGAAATATTGGTTCTGGATGAAGCCGATCGAATGCTGGATATGGGATTTATCCGGGATATCCGCAAAATACTCACACTTTTGCCCCGAAGACGACAAAATCTTCTGTTCTTTGCCACCTTTTCGGATGATATCAAAGGGCTCGCCGACGACCTGTTGAACTCGCCGGTCCTGATCGAGGTGGCCCGCCGCAATACTGCCGCTGAGAGCGTGGAACAGTTGGTGCATCCGGTAGACCGCACGCGCAAGCGCGAACTGCTCTCTTTCCTGATCGGTTCGAAAAACTGGCGACAGGTACTCGTGTTCACCCGAACCAAACACGGCGCCAACCGACTGACCAAACAACTCGAACACGACGGGATCAGCGCGGCTGCCATCCACGGCAACAAGAGCCAGGGGACCAGAACCAGGACACTTGCAGGATTCAAGCAGGGTGATGTTCGGGTGTTGGTTGCAACCGATATTGCGTCACGAGGGCTCGATATCGATCATCTGCCGCATGTGATAAACTTCGAACTGCCCAGTGTGGCCGAAGACTACGTGCACCGTATAGGCCGCACCGGCCGGGCCGAGCGCAATGGAACGGCAGTATCGCTCGTCTGCATCGATGAGCGCGAACAGCTAAAAGAAATCGAACGCCTGCTCAAGCGCACTATCCCCCGGGAAATCATCGAGGGATATGAGCCCGACCCATCGATCAGGGCCGAACCGATCCCCAGAGGTCAAAACAACTCGAATCGACGCCAGGGAAGCAATTATCAACCTGGAGAATCGTGGAGCAACGCGAATAGCCCAAATCGCCCTGCCGGCCGAAAACAAGACGCAGGCAAAAAACGCTCCCTGGAAGGCTCCAACGAAGAGGGGACGGTTCGCAGACCCCAAAATACCTCAAGACAGCACACGGTGAAATCACGTCTGACCTCAAGGCCGTGGAAATCCAAAACATGAGTACACGGAACCGCCCCGAGTGCGGTCCCCACATAATCCGGAAAATCGTGGGGGATGGGGGGGGGGGACATGCGCCCCCCGCACCCCCTTAAAAGCATGGGGAGTTGCGGCCCCCCACACCCCGTTAGAAGCGTGGGGAGCTGTGCCCCCCCCCACCCCCTTCGCCGCTGCGCGGCTCACTGTGGCGCTGCGTTGGCGACCTCCGGCCAACCACCGGCAGCGCCTAGCGCTCGGCACTCACGCGCTGGCGCGTGAGCGCCGAAATCCCGGGGGGGCGGGGATCTTTAAAGTAAAAAAACTTTCCTCCGCTCTTTTGAGCGTTCACAATTTGCAGAATTTTGCGCACACACTCAATAAAATACATCGAATCGGGCATTTTGTTTGACGCCAATTCGACGCAGTAATATTTTAGATAGATCAGGCAACCGTGTTAAACCGGATTGGAGGTTTCGGGATGCTGTTGGAATATATTCAGGCGGCACTTCGCCGTGCAAAGTACGAGATCTTGCCGGATGATGGCAGCTACTATGGAGAGATTCGCGAATGTAATGGTGTTTACGCGAACGCAAAGACACTCGAAGAATGTCGGGAAGAACTCCGGGAAGTGTTAGAAGAATGGGTTCTGTTTAGAGTTCACAAGAACCTCCTATTGCCGACGATTGACGGGATTGAACTTCTTATAAAAGAAGTCGCCTGATGCCTCCCTTTGGACCAGTCAAAAGAAAAGACTTCATCAGGTATCTCGGGCAGTTGGGATTCGAAGGCCCTTACTCAGGCGGCAAGCATCAGTTCATGGTCAAGGGCGATATCACCATACGGATTTCCAATCCTCATCAGGCTGACATCGGAAGAGAACTTCTGCACAGAATCCTACGCCAAGCCGGAATCAGCAGGGATGACTGGGAAAAGCTATAGGCGCAGGCAATAACGGAGCAAGGGGCAGGAAGGAAGGAGCAGGGAGCAAGGGCCGGCAACTCCCGGGACCCAGGGCTGCTCTTCTCAAGTAATCACAGTCTCCTTATAATGGTAATTCAGGCGCCAAAAATGAAGGTTTAAGCGATATGCCCGGCATCGAGCAGTTGTGTTGCAATAGTGTGATCCATCCTTTTTGAAGGCCGATTATTCTGCCAAGAGAGCGTTGACCAGCCTGCCGGCTCCCGCCGTCAAGAATGTCCCGTGGTAGCCGTACATGGCTTCAATGTTCATCCCGGCCACCCTGCGCAGGGATTTCGCAGCCTCCTTCGGGTTTGCCGTAAACTCGGGTATCGGCCCCTCAATCCGGCCCTGCTCGTACCGCATCAGGTCCCCTGCGATCAAAAGGGACCGGGCGGGTAAATACAGGCACATGTGTCCAGGTGTGTGACCGGGTGTATGGACAATCTGGCAGCCGCCCAGCACCGATAGCTCTTCCCCGCCGCAAAGGCACAGGTCCACTTTAGCCGGTCGGGCTCGCATGAATTCCTTCGTCCGCTGCCGGACGGCGGCTATTTCCTCTGCGGTGGCGTCAGGTATAAAGGCCCGTATCCGTTCTGCCGACATTTCCACTACCGGACGGGCTACCGAACCGTCGATGAAGCCGGCATCGTCCTTATGCGCCCATACTTCGGCGCCGGTGAGGTTGACCAAGCCGGTCAGACCGCCGGTATGGTCCACATGATGGTGAGTCACAATGATCCGGCGCACCTGCGACAGAGAATAGCCGATTTGCCTTACATATTCGCAGATCGTGTTTTCCGCCCCCGGGAGCCCTGCATCGATGACGGTGACCGTGCCGCCGTCAACCAGCAGGCCTACGTTCAAGGACCTGTTGCCGCCCGGTCCGGGCATAACCACATTATCAACCAGATGTACTCCAGGAAGTATTTCCACGATAAGCCCTCTCTTTCATCCTCGTCCCTGTCTCCGTGTTCCCCTGCCTACAGCCGCCCTTTTCATGCCAAGAGCGGTATTCCCATGGCCGACGATGCCGCAGTTTGACGATCACTTCCCGGAAATAACCGCGCCCCCCTTCACCCTGCACTATTTTTGCCGCGTCTCCCGGCAACGACGCAGTAGACCCCCTCGCCAGCAAGTCCCGGTTTGAAGCAAAGATTGTCCGACAGACACTCCGCCGGGCGTCGGTCCCCGGACTTCCAGCGATTGATCAGATCAGGCTCCCTGATCAACGGACGGCAAATGGCGATGTAGTCAGCCCGTCCGTCCTGCACCAACCTCTCGGCAACTTCGAAAGACCTGATGCCGCCCACCAGGATCAACGGTATGTGGATTGCCTTTCTGAAAGCCTTGAGTTCCTCCGAAAAGTAAGCTTCCTTTTCCTCGGAGTCGATTCGGGGGCGAGAGGGAGATAGTTTCCCGCCAGTAAGCAGCCCTCCGCTCACCTCAATTGCATCCAGGCCGGCATCGGCCAGAAGACTCGCAGCTTGAACCGAATCTTCCAGGCTCAATCCGTTTTCCGAAAAATCCCGGCAGTTGATTTTGATCAGCACCGGGAAGTGATCGCCAACGGCTTCTCGAGTCGCTTTGTAAATCTCAAGAAGGATTCGAGCGCGATTGACAAGGCTCCCGCCGTATTCGTCAAGACGCCTGTTGAATATAGGTGAGAGGAACTGGCTAAGCAGATAGCCATGGGCCGCGTGAATCTGCACGCCGTCAAAGCCTGCCGCCCTGGCCCTTCGAGCCGCATCGGCAAAAGCCTTGACGATCTCTCCTATATCGTCGATCGAAATTTCTTTTCGAGGTGACCGGGCTAGTCCCTCATAATTCGAGACAACAAGCGGAGGTTGTCCGATCAGTTTTCTGGACGTAAAGTGACCGGCATGGGCAAGTTGCATCACGATCTTACCGCCCGCTTCATGCACGGCGGCTGTGATCTCTTGAAGCCCCGGGATAAGTTCGTCCTTGTAGACCCCAATCTGCCATGGGTTTGCGTGTCCATCAGGCCGCACATATGCGTAGCCGCTGATAATCAACCCCACGCCACCTGCGGCAAGTTCGGCCATCACTTTCACGAGTTTTGGCGTAACCGCTCCATCTTCTTTACCCATGCCTTCCCAAGTTGCAGATCTGACGAACCGATTCGACAACTGCATTCCGGCGATCTCACTGCTTTCAAATAGTCTGCTCATTTGTTTGCCCATGGAATAGAGGGAAACCGAACGGCTTCCCTCTAAGTTTACTATTGAATGCCGATACTTAATAACCAGTTCACGAGCTCCTTTTCGAGGATTTCTATGACGTGGTCCGCCTCTGCCTTGAAAAGGGTTCTCTTCGTCACGGCATATCCGGGTCCGGAGGCCTTTTTGAGTTCCCGCGCTACCTCGTAAGCGGCAGCAAGCACATCCCCGCTTTCATCAATCAGGGTATCGGGGATGCCCCGTTCGAATGCCTCGCGGGGGGTGAACGGACGCGCCATCAACAGAACCTCACGCCACCAGCGGCTGGGGATGGAGCTGCGGCAGATCAGGGAGATCCAGCTCGGGATCATCATCCCGTTCACCACCTCGTTCATCTGCATCAGGAAGGGACCGTCCTGGACCATAAAGCGGTCGCAGGCGCAAGAAAGGATGAACCCTCCAGCGACAGAATGTCCCTTGTACGCCGCGATCGTCGGGATTGGAAAGAGAAGGACGCGAAGCATCGTGGTTGCAAAAGCCTTCTGAAAACGGAACTGCTCCGAAAGATTCTGGGTGGGGAGGAGCTTCAGGTCGAGGCCGGCCGAGAAAATTCCGGGGCGGCCCGTAAAGATAAGGACAGCCGCTTTATCGGCTTGGGCATGGTCGAGGGATGCGTTCAGTTCGTTAAAGAATTCCCAGTCCATGGCGTTCACTTTCCCGTCGTCCAGCGTTATCCGGGCGATTTGATCCTCTATCGAGTATTTCATTTTAGCCATCTCTCTTACCTCACCTCCATTTTGATCAATCTTTGTTCAGGCCAACGCTTAGGAATCTCTTTGAATTAAACCTGAATAATGCGTCAACTTGACTGTCAAAAAATCATGAGCCTATTTGCGGGTCAGATTCCATCGGAAAAAGCTCTTGGAATGCCGAATGTCCGCAAACCATACGATACTCCAACCAAAACCCGCAAGAAAGAATGCCGAGCAGACCAATTTGGGCAATTTGAGCCCGAATAATGCATCAACTTCTTCGCCGGGTATCAAAACGCACGTTGGAAAAGCCACCGCTGCGACCATGAAACCCGTAAAAACCATGCGCTTTTCAGGTCGGACATGCAAGAGATATCTCAGGGCGATCCGTTTTTGCGATTTCAGGACGCACCTCCATCCCTGGAGTTTCATAGCCCGCTTTCCGCCTGTCAGAGTTAAGGGGTTCAGGCGAAAATGATGGTATAAAACCGGGCTAGTGGAAAAGCCGACGCAAAGAGCAGGTGAGTAGGTGAGTAGGTGAATGGAAAAAACATGGAGTGAAGATGCTCCGGCATTCTATCCCCGGACTTTTCAATCGATAAGCTTTCTAAAAGCGTGGGGAGCTGGGCCCCCCCCACCCCCTCGCCACTACGCGGCTCATAATCTCGACGCTCCGCGAGGCGGGCCCCGCGCATGCGCGGTGGCTTGCCGCTGGCAGCGCCGAGCGCTCGGCCTCGCGCGACCGCGCGGGGCCGATATCCTGCGGGGTGCGGCGGAGACTTTCCCCGCTCAGTTCGGGTTTATTTGTCGCTCTTTGAACACAACCTGGTATAGCAGTACGAGGAAAACTAATCTGGATAATGCTTTAGTGCATTCCCAACTAATGTGCAGTCGGCGCACGAAGGGAGCCGTCCCTGGATCTTGACAGACGATCATGCGATGACACCCGAAGAGAATGGCAGTTTTCTTAAGTTAACGGCATTAGGCCCGATCCCAAACCTCATTAGGTGATCGAGTTCCATTACCTGACGGAGAGCTGGAATAAACCCAGAAGGGTTGTCTGTAAAATAGTCTCGTTGCCTTATAACTTGCGTGTTCGATTGACAAATCGTATGATTTTACGGACATTCGCCATTCCAAGAGCTTTTTCCGATGGAATCCGAGCCGGAAATGCGGTTTGGCTCCAGTTGGGGGTCAAATTGACGCATTATTCAGGACAGATACAAGGAGCAAATGTGATCATGCCAACTGATTTATTTGCTGAGGCCCAAGGAAATGCCGTAGGAAGAGCACGTTTGACCGGACGCCGCATTCTCGTGGTTGGAGGAGGACAACAGAGCCATGAAATACCGGATGCGCCCATCGGGAACGGACGTGCCATGAGCATCCTTTGCGGACGTGAAGGCGCGATGGTGGCCGTCGCCGATCTCAATACCGACGCGGCTGCCGAAACCGCCCATCTGGTAGAATCCCAGGGTGCTAAAGCGCTCGCGATGACGGTCGATGCCACCGAGGAGGCCGACGTTCAAAAGATGATCCAGACCGTTGCCGAGCAATTCGGCAGTTTGGATGGATTGATCGTGAACGTGGGCATGGGCCGCGGACTGAGATTAGCCCAGACGAGCGTCGCAGATTGGGATTGGGTGTTTGCCTTGAATGCACGAGCTCACTTCTTGTGCAGTAAGCACGCACTGCCGGTTATGGAGCCAGGAGGCGCTATCGTGTTCATTTCCTCAGTGGGTGCGGTTCTGCCCACCGACTATCCCGCGTATACGGCATCAAAGGCTGCGCTCGCGGGACTGAACGTATGCGTGGCCAAGGAGGCAGCCCCGAAAGGCATCCGCGTTAACCTGGTCTTACCCGGCCTCATCGACACTCCGTTAGGGAGGCTGGCCACGCGCATCCGTCCTGGCCGCGGTAAGATACCGATCCCACTGGCTCGGCAAGGGACGGCCTGGGAGGTGGCGTACGCGGCCGTCTTTCTACTATCCTATGAGGCGAGCTACATTACGGGACAATCCATCGTCGTTGACGGAGGGCTCTCCACCATTCGTTAAACAAGTCTCAAGCCATGGAGAAAAAGGAGGAATTCACTTTGGCGCGTTTAAGCTATCCCGATCCTGCACAGTTGTCGGACGAGACCCAGCGGAGGCTGGCACAACTTCCCCCGCTGCATCTTTTCCAGATGCTCGCCCACGCAGAGACCGCCCTCGGTCCCATATTGCTTTTGGGCAAGGCAATCCTAAGAGGCCAGGAACTGGCGCCCCATCTCCGTGAGATGGCTATACTGCAAGTGGCAAAACATGCCGAGGCCGACTATGAATGGGTCCAGCACGTGCCCATCGCCAAGGCCGCGGGAGTTACGGACGAGCAGATTGCCCTCGTGAAGCAAGGCAGTACGGAGGCCGCTGCCTTTGACGTGCGCATGAAGCTGGTCCTCCATGCGGCACAGGAAGTTGTGGTCGGACCTTTTCTTTCCGAAGAGACCTTTGCCGCCTTGCAGACGCACTTCCCACCACGCCAGATTGTGGAGCTATTGATGAGTATCGGCTATTACCTGATGATGGCCCGGCTCATGACGACTTTGAAGATCGATCTGGACCCACCTGCATTCAATACCGTCGTAGAGGCGGCCAAAAAATAGGAAGTGTCCCGGCCCCGGGGAACCACGCCGGGCCGACCCCAAACTACCGAGGTGCTTGGTTTGGTAAGACCGCGTGGAACTCCATTTCATACCATAAAACAGGCAAATGCCTTCCCGATCATGTTTTAACCTTGAGAAAGGAATTTCCCCGATCAGGGCAGGCAGAAAAAGGGAACAGCCGGTAGAACTCTACGTTCATATTACTGTATTAGTAAATAGAAAATACACTCTGGGCCTGATTGTCAAAAGCGGAAAATCGGCTATTTTAAGACCATAGATTGGGTCCCTTTGTTGAGTTTTGGTTTTTGGGACCCTTTAATCATAACCCCGGAAGCCAGGCATCCACCTGGCTTTCTCCTTTTTTACCCCCTGTTTGTTGCGTTAATGAGTTACTTCGTTGCTGTCCTCTCCCCAATTGCAAAGCGTACTCATCGAAATCATGAAGATTGGCCTTCGGATCTTGATGCTGAATCATTTCCGCCTCGGGCAATCTGACTGCAACCCTCATTTTGCCTGATACCGAGTTGCGTTCAAGAAAGCATCAAGTCAAGAGCGCGGGGAGCTTTGCCCCCCACATCCCTTCCGCCTGTGGTCATGGACAGGTCAGGGATAGCCTGGAGATCCATGTTGCGCTGCGGCGGCGGCCCGCGGCTTGCCGCCGACAGCGCCGAGCGCTCTGCCTCACGCGCTTGCGCGTGTGGCAGAAATCCCGGGGGCGCGGGGGAAAGTCCCCCGCTCTTTTAGTTAGTTCAATCTTGAACGAAACTCGGTATTAAAGCGAAAGCCACTGGGCCCCGGCCCCCGGACTAGAGACTTCCCGGGCAGGCTTCGCCGGGGTGGCGACAATAGGGTTTCTCGCCCTAATGTGGGAATTCCCATCCTTTTTCATCACCCTGCCGGCCCCTCTCTCAGAAAGTGCCCGCATGTGGCTGCATTTTTGATTAAACCATGTCGTCATGGTTCCCGATTATTTACTTGTAAACGAAAATAATTACTAAAGGAAAAAATCTTTCGTCGAAGTGACCTCAATTCGCCCCTGGCAAGAATGAGAAGTCATGAACCTGTTCAGGAATATCTTTACCGGCAATTTGGGTGCGAACGCCCCACCGATGCTCGTCTACAGGTTCATATTGCTGAACTCAATGAGTATCGCGGCTATCGTCAATCTGTTTTTATTCGGGGCTATGGCCCTGGCCGCACACAAGTATATGCTGGCTGCAGCGGACATCTCAGCCGGTCTGCTTATGCTGGGCAATATTGTCTATGTGCGCATCAGAGGCGACGTTGATCTCGCATGCGAGATCACGATTGGCTTGGGAGGGATTCTATTCCTTTACCTGTTCGTTACAGGCGGCATGAACCAGACGGGACACGTCTGGCTGTTTATCTTCCCTCTCTCCTCCTCCTTTCTGCTTGGCAATAAAAAAGGCCTGACAACCAGCGCCATTCTCCTCACCATCTCACTGGTTTTCGTGCTGTACTTGAGGAAATTCTCCCCACTGGTGACATCCTATCCGGTCGATTTCCTTGCCCGCTTCGCAGTGTCGTTCATTATTGTGACCATCTTTTCCTTTATCTACGAGTACGTGAGGGACAAAGCACACCGTGAACTGTCCACGCGGCACGAGGAATTGAGTGCAACCTTCGCCAAGCTCCACTTCAAGGAGACGGCCCTTGAGGAAAGTGAGGAAAAATACCGCCATTTGGTCGAGCGAGCCAATGACGGCATAGTCCTGATTCAAGATGCGGTCATACAGTATGCAAATCCTCGGCTGGCTGAAATCATAGGGCGGGATGTCGAGGAAATAATCGGACATCCATTCGTCAAGTTTCTGGAACCATCCCTGGTATCACAGATCGAAGAGCGCTACAACGGGAGAATCCGCGGGGAGAATATCCCATCGAGTTACGAAACTCACCTGAGGCTTTTAAATGGCTCAACAATACAGGTAGAGTTGAATGCGGGACTCACCACATTTCGTGGAAGAGTGGCCGATCTAGTGTTTATACGAGATATAACGGAGCGCAAGAATCATGAATTGCATTTGAAGCAGGCAAAAGAAGCGGCTGAAGCAGCAAGCCTTGCCAAGTCTCAATTTCTCGCCAACATGAGCCATGAGATCAGAACACCTATGAACGGACTGCTTGGGTGCATTCAATTGCTGCAGGACAGGCACATGGACGAGAAGGACCAACAGCTTCTCGGAAACGCGAAGCTATCAGGTGAGATTCTACTCGGGATTTTGAACGACATCCTCGACCTTTCCAAAGTAGAAGCCGGGAAGTTATCCCTCGAAGGTCTGGACTTCAGCCTCCACCAACTGTTGGAGGAGTCTATAACAATTTTTGCCGAAAGCGCCTTCAGCAAAGACCTCGATCTCGTATTAGTCATAGATCCCGAAGTCCCGGCAGCCATGCACGGCGATCCGGTGCGACTCCGTCAGATACTGCATAATCTCGTCGGCAATGCCCTCAAGTTCACGGGGCGGGGAGCCATCTCAGTTGGTGTTTCCGCCGTGCATGAAGAGGGCAAGGCCTCGATCATCCGATTCAGGGTGGCCGATACCGGTATAGGCATCGATCCCCAAGCGCAAAGCAGCATATTCGATCATTTCTCGCAGGCGGACAGCTCCACCACGAGGCGTTTTGGGGGAACAGGCTTGGGGCTGGCAATCTGCAAGCATCTTGCGCATATGATGGGAGGCAAGATCGGGGTAACCAGTGAGGTTGGGAAGGGGTCTGAGTTCTGGTTCAGCGTCAAGTTCATAGAAGCTAATGACAGCACATCCGTGCATGTGGAACAGAACTGCCGGCTTCACGATGCCCGGGTACTCATCGCCGATGGCAACGAGGTCACTCGCGAGGCTCTAAGACGTATTATCACATCATGGGGAGGTATGGCCCATGCAGCGGAGAATGCATCAGAAGCTCTCGACAGGTTAAGGTCCTCGTCCCGGGATGGAGGAATGTACGATTTTGCAATCATCGGTGCCGAGATCTCCGGAATGAGCGGAATGGAATTCGTTCGCAACATGGAAAAGGACAACCCGGTCACTCGTTGCCCGATTGTACTTTTGGCCCCCAGAAGGCTACAGATGTCCCTGGAAGATGCAAAATCGAAGAGTATAGCCGCTCTTCTGGAGAAGCCCGTTTCTCCGTCGAACCTGCGGGAATGCATCAATACATTTCTGCATGCATCGAAAGAAGCCGTATATGAAAAGCCGACGAAAGTTCCGGAGCTTTCCGAGTCTATAGCCGGAGCCAGGATTCTTCTCGCTGAGGACAACTTAATCAATCAAAAGGTGGCTGAATGCATGTTGGGGAATTTCGGATGCAAAGTCACCGTTGCTCAAAACGGCAGGGAAGCCGTTCGTTTTTTGGAATCGGAAACATTCGATATGATCCTCATGGACTGCCAGATGCCCGAAATGGACGGCTATGAAGCGACCAAAGTCATCAGGATGCACGAGCAAGGGAAGAACGGAGGGGCAGAACATATCCCTATTATCGCTCTTACTGCAAATGCCATGAGCGGTGACCGCTCTCTTTGCGTTTCTGCAGGAATGGATGACTATATGAGCAAGCCCTTTACACCCAAGCATTTGCGAAAGATGGTCACCAAATGGCTTCCGGCTTCAGCTTTGCAGGAGAGGGAAGGGCCCGGGTCCGGAAGCGAAGATGAGCAGCCGGCGCTCTAAAGCGGACCGCGAATTCCAGACAAAAAATCAACTCTCTTAAGGTGGACAGATCCCGGCCCAATGCTGTTAACTTGAGGCATATCGGGGATCACCTTATGTGAATCTCCCCAAAGGCGGCAACAGCCGGCAACATGTGCGATCAGATCGGAAACCGGGGGTGTGAATCGCGTAAGATCGAATTGAAGCGATCACATTTTACAACCGTCGCCGTCATGAAGCTGAGACCGGCTTTGTTCACTTTTCTGACCATGGCTCCCCTATCGTGACTTTAACCTCAATCGGAACTTTACTGAGGTAAACTTTGCCGGCCCGAATTATGGTCTCTTTGAGAATCACAGCAACTTACCCTGCCAACCCATCAGGGGCTTCGAAGACGATTTCGGCATACACCGTTCCCGGGGCGGAAAGCCAGCTATTAACTGCGGCAATGGTGATATGTCCTCAAATTGCCAAAATTGTTCTGAGAGGCATTTTTTATTGCCAGTTTTGATTGTAGTATCATATGATTTACACACATTCGGCATTCCAAGAGCTTTTTCAGATGGAATGGGACCCGGGAATGCGGTTTGGCTCCAACCTGGGGTCAAGATACGCATTATTCGGGCCAAGATTTCCGAATTAAACTTCGCATTGTGTAAAAACACAAAATCCGTGAGCAAGCCATACAAGGCAAAAGTAAAAAGGCGAAAGTAAAGACGCGAGAGGAAACTAAGACAGACGGAGAGAGAGGGATAAACTGTGAAGGAACTGCAGGGGAACGAGAAACAGGCGAGCACTGATGCGGCGTTCATGATCGGTACCCAGGTGCGGGAGCTTCGGGAGAAAAACCGCTACACACTCGAGGACCTTGCCGCGAAGACGGGGATCGAAAGACAGATGCTGGCCCGGATCGAAGCCCATGAGTTTATACCGCCCATAGCCACTCTGATCAAGCTCGCGGGCGTACTGAACGTCAGCGTGGCCTGGTTTTTCCAGGACAAAACCGGCAGCGACAAGATCGCCGTGACCCACCGCGGCGAACGGGTGCGCATCATGCGGCGTCCCCATCACATAGAAGGGGAAGTCGACTACATCTACGAATCGTTGGAAATCCGAAAAGTCCAAAAACATATGGAACCCTTTATGGTGGAATTCCCTGTCAGGGACACCAGCGAGATGGTCTTCACACGTCATGAAGGCGAGGAGTTTCTCTATCTGCTCGAAGGGACACTCGAATTTCGCTCTGCAGATCGGGTCGAAATACTAAATCCGGGCGACAGCATCTACTTCGAATCGGATGTCGACCATGGTTTCCGCTGCCTGGGCGGGGCCCCCGCCAAAGCGCTCGCGGTGCTGTGGAGGCCCGGCAACCCTGACCGGCCGATGCTGCGATAACATCGCTTCGCGATGAGTGAATGGTGAGTAGTGAATAGAAAAAACAAAAACAATTCCGCTTGGTTCTATCGCTGTGCGACGAATAGTGAATGGAAGGAGAAAGAAGCAGGGAGCGGGGAGGGTGAAGAGTTAAGTCGTGCAGTTGCTGCTCACCAAAGGCGCCAATGCCAATGCCAAGGCAAGTGATGGCGCAACTGCTTTGATGTTCGCGGCTCAGTCAGGCCACAAGGATGTCGTTGAGTCCTTCCACTCAAAAGGGCATCTTTTTATTACTTAGAGTGGCAAGCTCTTTTGAGTCTGGCCCCAAACTCGTCGAAGTGGCGTAAAAGCGCAGCCATGATTATATTACCGTAGTGAGTTGGGTTCAATGAACAAATTGTTAGCCGTATGGGAGGTGCAGGATGGAGAAAAACATCTGCATTTTTGACGATAAAGAGTATTCCGATGGGTCTGAAGTATGCGACGCCATTAGATGCATGGTTTGCAGGGATGGAGAATGGGGTTTAAGTTGGATATCCGGGTTTGGGCTATAGGTCTCTTGAGTTTACCCCTGATGTAAGTTTAACCTTACAGGAGGACTCTGGTTCGAAGCCAGAGTCCTTTTGTTTCGTATCTCTAAATCGCTTATTCCATTTCCACAAAGTTCGCTTTGCCTGACAGGCGAAAAGATGCAAATTCCTGCGTCAAGATTTGTCAAGTTCAAAGCAGGCAAGACTCTCAGCTAATACCGAGTTGCGTTCAAGATAGTATCAAAGGATAGATTCTTAAATGCGTGGGGAGCTGCGCCCCCCACCCCCCCACGCCGCTACGCGGCTCAGTGTGGC
>JBKQTS010000152.1:0-6552 GCA_052143075.1 Syntrophobacteraceae bacterium
CGGCCTGCGGCCAGCCACCGGCAGTGCCTAGCGCTCGGCCGTGAGCGAACGCGCACGGCCGAAATACGGGGGGGCACGCGGACATCTTCCTCCTACCCCTTTTGTCCGTTCCACCTCCCCCGCCTTACCCCTGAATAATACCTCTTTCAACTTAGCGGGGATAAGAACCTGTGCCGGCGAATGCGGGTGCGTATCTCCTCAGTGAGCCCCAACCGGACCTGAGCGGCCGCGAAGACGCTTTAACACCAGGACCGCAGGGACGCACAGAAGACAAACGAAGGCAAGAAGCCGGAAGTTATCCATGTATGCCAGCAAGGTGGCCTGCTGGACCGCCAGATCGTAGAGGGCCAGGTAAGTTTTGTGGTCCAGGTAATCGGGGGAACCCCTCAGAGCGAAAAACGAGCCGAACTTCTGAATGTAGTGCTGGAACTGAGGATTATAAGGGTTGAAATTGGCCGATATGAACGTCTGGTGCTCCTGGGCGTTTCTCGCAAGCATGGTGGTGACCACGGAAATGCCGATACTGCCACCGAGGTTTCTCATCAGGTTGAAGATCCCCGCCGCATTGCCCATCTGCTCATTAGGCAATCCCCCCATCGTAACGGTTGTCAGAGGCACGAAGATGAGCCCGGTCGCCAGCCCCATTACGATATTCGGTACGATTATATTCGCTATAGAAATCTGCAGATTCAGCCCGCTTAGTTGGTAAGAGACCCCGGCCAGGGTAATGAATCCGCAGGCGATCAGGATTCGGCTGTCCAATTTTCCGATCACCCTCCCCACGAAAAATATTGCCAATATCGCGCCGATGCCTCGGGGGCTCAGCGCGATTCCGCTGTCCATGGCCGAGTATCCCATAAGGTTCTGCAGAAAAAGGGGCTGAAGGGTGATGGTGCTGTAGAGCACTACCCCAACGATGGTCATCAAAGCCGTGCCCAGGGCAAAGTTACGGTTTTTCAGCACTCTGAGATTGACGATCGGCTGTTTCTGGCGAATTTCCCAGATAATGAAACAAACCATCGAAGTGAAAGAGATTCCAGCCGCCCACCGAATCCATTGGGCGGCAAACCAGTCGTCCTGCTGTCCCTTATCCAGCATAATCTGGAGGGTGGCCAGCCAGATCGCCATGAGCGAGAAGCCGAAATAATCGATCCGGTCCGTGGTCGATTGCCGGGCGGAAAGCAGGTAGGGCGGGTCCTCGATGAACATCCGGCACATGTAAAAAGCAAGGATGCCAATTGGCAGGTTGATATAAAAGATCCACCGCCAGGAATAATTGTCCGTTATCCAGCCGCCCAGAGTGGGGCCAATTATCGGTGCAACCACGACGCCCATGGCGAAAATAGCCATGGCCACACCCCGTTTTGCCGGGGGAAAGCTTTCCAGGAGGATGGCCTGGGAAATCGGCTGAAGAGCTCCACCGGCTGCACCCTGGAAAATTCTGGCCACAATGAGCATCCCAAGCGTCGGGGCCGCTCCGCATAAGGCCGATGCAAGGGAAAAGGTGGCGACGCAGATCATAAGGAATCGTTTGCGTCCGAAACGAACGGCAATCCATCCGGTCATCGGCAGCACGATTGCATTGGAAACCAGATAGCTGGTAAGAACCCAGGTGGCCTCATCAGTGCCGGCGGAGAGGTTCCCTGCAATGTGAGGCAGGGCAACATTTGCAACCGATGTGTCGAGTACCTCGAGAAAGGTGGCCAGCATGACCGCAATGGCGATCAGCCAGGGGTTCTCACGCGGCTTCCACTGGGTTTCAGTAAGAGCAGGATTATTTTGGGCAGTCACGCCCTTTCAACTCCTTCAGACATGCCGCCCTTTCCATTTTGAGAGAAGTATAAAGAAAGCCCTTTCAAATTAACCGGGGCCCCAGATATTTGCACAAAAAATTTCACGGTGTCAGGTCGGGTCGTTTACCCAGGGCCAATCCCCCTCTTCCCTGAGGTCCGCGGCTAAAGAAACGATCATTTCTTCGGCCGTGGTGAAATCGATCAGCCCCGTGTCGATTGATATGTGGTAATTGCGTGCATCAAACCGGTCAAGGCCGGTGAAAAATTCAAGAGCGCGGGTTCGCTCCTGGTCGGAGCGATCGATCATGTCGGCTGCATCCCGCTTACTCCTGGCCCCATATATGCTCATGACCCTTTGTATACGAAAGCTCACAGGCGCATGAACAAACACATTCAGCAATTTTGCCCGCCCGCGAAGCAGATGGAATGCACCACGGCCAAGCACGACGCAGGGCCCCTTGACTGCCAATTCACATATCAGGCGCCGCTCGGTTTCGGCCACTTGTTCATCCGAAACCCAACGCGGCGGCGGTGTGTAAATGCTGTCCACGCTCCCCATGGCAAAAACGGAGATGAGCCTTTCCCAAAAGCTTTGCATGCGCTCGTCCCTGCCCTCGAGCTCAGTTTCTTCCAGGCCGAGCTCTCTGGCAGCCTGCTGCAGGATTTCCCGATCTATATAGGCATAACCCAGCCGCCTTGCGACCTGTTGGCCGATGTAAGATCCGCCGCTGCCCAGTTCACGGGCAACCGTGATGACAATCGGAGGTGGCATCCCGTTAGCCTCTAATCAAGGGTGACCAACCAGAGGACCGAATTCGAACCGCATACTCAATATGGAAACAAGGGGGCGTTATGGTTCCACTCAGGCCCAAAACAAAACTCAATATACGCAACATAACCTGCTTTAACTAACACTATCAGCTTATTCTGCCCAGCGGCACCTTTCATTCAGATAGACCATGGGATAAAATTTGCGCTAAAATATCATATGGTTGTGTGGAACGCAGCATAAATTTTTCAGTCTTTGATGCATTATCCAGGCACCCATGACCGGACGATTTTGCCGGACGGGTTCGAATTCCCGTAAAATACCCGGCGCTGTGCATCCAACATCAATAACAGGCATACTCTATCTGTTTAAATCGTTTATAATCAATGCCGTCCATGCAACTCGACATTGGAAATGATTGAACAGGCAGATTACGTTTCACTCTATCACAGTCTATACCTCTTCGGCGCGGCCCGTTAACTTTAGGCTCGCTACGTGCGGAATTTCCGATCTGGCTGAAAGGATTCTATGCCAAAGTCTTCCTATTTTGCCGGCTGGCTAATCGACGGGACGGGAACTCCCGCGCAGCAGGATATCCTTATTTGCGTGGAAAACGGCTTCATCTCATCCCTCGAAAGGGCAAATCCTGCGGAATCGAACCGCGCGGGTCTCACGGTTGAAACAGATCCTCCCCCCTTTTCCAAAGAGGGGCGCTCTCACAAAAGATCGGGCGCGAACTTGGGCACTCATAAAAGCGGCCTCACGAAAAAATCGGCCGCGAACTATACGTATAGGGCCTGGTTGCATAACGCTAACCGCGAACCCGAACATGATGAGGGTTCGTGCCTGGACTGGGAGCATTTACCAACAGTTGGAATCTTAAGCCCGGGCCTGAACGAAGTGAGGGTCCAGTATTTAACATCGGTTGGAAGCGTAAGCGCGAATCCGAACGAAGTGAGGGTGCGTCCTCACAAAAGATCGGACGCGAACTTGAAGCGTTTAGCATCGGTCGGAAGCGTAAGCGCGAATCCGAACGAAGTGAGGGTTCAGGGGGGATTTTATCCGGCCTGCACCATACTGCCAGGTCTTGTCGACTGTCATGTTCATCTGTCCATGTCCGGAAAGATCGACCAAAATCTGCGTTTTCGGCAGCTTCTGAATGATTTCGCGCAAAACAGCCCCCTCATTTGTGAAAGAATAGAGAAAAGCCTTGCGTCCGGGATCATGGCGCTCAGGGATGGAGGGGATATCGGGGGCCACACTCTCACGTATCTCAGGCAAAACGGCCCTTCGCACGTCCGTGTCAAATGCCCCGGAAAGGCATGGCGCGCGCCCGGCAGGTATGGAAAGATCATAGGCCGCATTCCGGAGAACGGGTCGACCCTTGCTGAAAACATAAAGGCGAACCGCGATGCAGCCGATCACATAAAGATTATAAACTCAGGGCTGAACAGCCTGAGTGAATTCGGCCGTGAGACCCGGCCCCAATTCAACCGGGATGAACTCGAGGCGGCTTTTCAAGATGCGCGAAAGCTCGGACAAAAGATAATGGTCCACGCAAACGGCATGCTGCCCGTGCAATTCGCGGTTGAGGCAGGATGCGACTCAATAGAACACGGCTTCTTCATGGGTGAGGACAATATGAAAAGAATGGCCGACCGGCAGGTCTTCTGGGTCCCGACGGCGTTCACCATGAAAGCCATGCGTGCCCATATGCCTGCGGGGAGAGAGGCTTCAAAAGATTCGCAGGTGGCGTCCAGAATACTGGAAGCTCAACTGGAGCAAATGAGCCGAGCCCGGGAGCTTGGGGTCCGGCTTGCAGCGGGAACCGACGCCGGATCGTTTGGCGTCCGGCATGGCACAGCCCTGGCCGAGGAATTGAAACTCATTATAGAGGCTGGATTTTCCGTTGAAGAGGCAATCGGCTGCGCAACATTGGAAGGCGCCCGGCTGCTTGGCCTGGATCACGAACTCGGCCGGCTTGCCCGGGGAATGCCTGCGAATTTTATAATTGTCGGCGGACCGCCCTCGAGTCTTCCGGATTCGCTGGGGGACGTGAAAGCCGTCTGTGTAAATGGTAAAAGGATCATCATGTCTGGAGAAACTTTTAAAGGGTAAAAGATGAATTGAATTAATAACTAAAAAAGAGTAAGATAATTCTTACTGAACTGGTAAGGTTCGCTGGAGTTGGCTGGATCACGCTCCTACTCACGTTCTCTAATTGGAAGCTCACTGTGATGAGTCAGCCAGAACAAACCGACGCAATTATTGACAGCCGCGCCATCTGCCGCCGGCTGGAAACCTTCGGGTTACGTGAAGATCCTGTGCGGGTCCGGGAAATCCTGGCCAAAGCACTGGAACTCAAAGGACTCGATTCGCAAGACGTCGAAGCGCTTACTGCCGTCAGCGACCCCGATCTGCTCAAAGAACTTTTTCATACCGCCCGAAGCGTGAAAGAATCCATCTACGGCCCACGCATCGTTTTGTTCGCGCCTCTTTATATTTCCAATCTCTGCAAAAATAACTGCCTCTACTGTGGATTTCGCGCCGAAAACAGGCAGATACGGCGGCGCGCTCTGTCTCAGGAAGAAATCGCATCTGAAGTCAAAATCCTGGTAGAGCAGGGCCATAAGCGCATTCTGCTGGTTGCCGGGGAATCCTATCCCGGCGAAGGTTTTTCCTATATTCTCCAATCGATTGAAACAGTTTACAAAACCCGCAGCGGGCGGGGAGAGATCCGCCGCGTAAACGTCAACCTGGCCCCGCTGTCCGTAGATCGTTTCAGGGAACTCAAAGCCGCCGGTATCGGCACCTACCAGCTCTTCCAGGAGACTTATCACCCGGAGACCTATTCCATAATGCACCCCTCCGGCAGCAAACGCGATTACGCCTGGCGCTTCGGGGCAATCGAGCGCGCGATGGAGGCGGGAATCGACGACGTGGGGCTGGGTGTGCTCTTCGGATTGTACGACTGGAGGTTCGAGATCCTGGCCCTGCTCAGGCATATCGAACATCTCGATGCGGTGTTTGGAGTTGGACCGCACACGATAAGCGTGCCCAGACTGGAACCCACGGTTGGTTCACAGATCGCCTCAAACCCTCCACACCCGGTGAGCGAAAATGATTTTCTAAAGATAATCGCCATATTGCGAATGGCCGTGCCCTATACCGGCATAATCATGTCAACCCGCGAAGATGCCGAGACGCGGCGGGCGACTCTAGCCCTGGGGGTTTCGCAAATTTCCGCCGGCAGCCGGACCAATCCCGGCGGATACGCTGATGGAGTTCAAGACAGGGGCGCTCAGTTCGAGCTCGGCGACCACCGCATGCTCGACGAAGTGGTCGGCGATCTCGCCAGGCTTGGGTACATCCCGTCGTTTTGTACGGCATGCTACAGGCTGGGGCGAACCGGCCGGGACTTCATGGCGGTTGCCAAACCGGGCGCCATCAAGTTCCGCTGCGACCCGAACGCCCTTTCGACCTTCCTCGAGTACCTGATCGATTACGCGTTGCCCGAAACCGGGCTCGCAGGCCAAAAGCTGATAGAGGCACAACTCGACCGAATGGATGAACACCAGCGGACAAGAGCTTCCAGGATGCTCGAGCGGGTTCGCGCTGGAGAACGGGATGTCTACGTCTGATATCGGGATCAAAAATTGCGAAAGATCAAGAGATCAAGAGAGCGGGGGAATGATTCCCCCGCACCCCCCTGATTTCTGCCTCGCGCGTTGCACGCGCGAGGCAGAGCGCTCGGCGCTGGCGACTGGGCGCCAGCGCGACACAGGGCCGCGAGCGGCGAGGGGGTGTGGGGGGCAAGGCTCCATAAGCGCTCAAACAAAGACGAGCAGATGCAAGGAAAAAGCCCGTCATTCCGGCGAAGGCCGGAATCCGTGCGCCTGGAAGCGGGCACGATCTGAGGGGTGAAAGTCCCCTCCCGGGAGATGCTCGCTCCCGGTAGTCAAAGGAAACTGCGTCGCCGCGAGGCGGGGT
>JBKQTS010000153.1:0-3550 GCA_052143075.1 Syntrophobacteraceae bacterium
AATCAACAAAAAATAGCAGATCCTGTGGCACTACATTTTTGACCGTTTGAAAAAACGGTCCAGCATCCATGCGGGTTTGCGGGTAATGACCGGATGGTCACTGTAGAAGAAAAGTTAAACTTCTGGGTGTAGCTATCTAACAATGCCATGATCTTCCCTCCTCAAGATATCCAAAGTGGCCTAAACAGCGTAATGATATTCTCAGCCTCTCAAAATACAAGTTTTTTTTGTTGATGGAGGTCCTTATCCCTATAGCTGCTCCAGGGCTGATATACGACTTTCTCTTATCCCGGATTGCCTAATCAAGTGCGATCTGGATGGCAGGTTAATGGATGGGAGTTGCAGCGTGTGAGGGTGGCCCTCTTCTTCGTCGACGCCTTGCCACGGGGAAGGGCCTCAGCGGCCTGACGGGCTTGGTCTTGGTTTCAGAGAGAGCGAGAGTCCAATACTCACAGTCTTACCCCCGTTTAAGTAACACGGGGGCCGGAAAATACGTGCAGGGAAAATCTGGGCAGGGTTTTGAGCTACACAAAAGCTTCCAGCGGGGGAAAAGGGGCAGGCATTGAAAAAGGACTTTGTGAATTCCAGAAGTTACAAAGCCAGTCTGCATTTACCCTGGCCAATGACGTCGATCGACCCTATTATTTGGCGAGACGTTCGCTATCATGTCCACTGGCTTTCAACAGCCGTTTAGTCCGTCTATTTTCCTCTTTCAAGACCTGACCCCTTTTTCACGCTCTCCAACCAAAGGAATGACCATCTATCCGAATAGTAGCTGCTCTAAATGTTTTCGGTACGGTTCGTTGAATTTGTCGAACTGCAACGTCTTGGTGCCGCCTGACTCCAGCTCACTGATGATGAACCTTTGCTTTTGCAATTCTTGCAAATGCTTATGCTCAAATGTGGCGGTTTCATCTGAAGCCGAAGCATCCATGACCCATCTCGCAAGGTCTTCTCGACGAAAGCGAAATTCTCCTTCAAGCAAGATCCGCTTTAGTAAATCGACTGCCGACGGACTGAGATTCCTAAGCTTGGACTCAAGTGATCTTCGAAGTTCAGTACTATAACCAGTGATCAGCTGAAGCTTGTTCAGAAGAAGGGGAAGTTTTACCGAGAGACCTTGTTCTAGTGCGTTCGAATCTGTATGCTCGATGTAAATCTGATCGTCCATGTCGAAGGGGAGTTTGCCCTCGCTTTTCCGCCCAGGGTTCAGAATGTAAAGCACTGGTTTTTGCAGCCCTTGCATCAGGCCGATTTCTTGGAAGACATTGTAATTCAATGGTGTTAATGACGCTATTCCGAAATCGGCAGCAAGTGCATAGCGGCAAATATTACAAAATTTTGTTCCGGTTCCGCCTTCCTTCCCAGCGTTGAATAGTCGCCATGTCCTTTCGCTAAAATACCTCTGTAGCGTTGGCTCAAGCCAACTATCTTGCACCTTATATTGGAATATAAAAAATGCTTTGTATTTTTCCGGGGTCAAAAGGTAGTCCCTGTCGGCGGGCGACAGATTGCATTTCATGGGGTAATGGTCAGGGCAGATGATGTTGAACTTGCTCATTTCAAGTCCTTGTTCTCAGCGGAAAATGTTGTTCATTATCCTTCTACTCAATGTTTCAGAATATCGCGTCAGCAGCATTTCGAGTTCGGAGTCTGTCTGATAGAGTTGTCAGGATAACTCAGGGGCCTTGAAAATCATAGAAATTTTCTGGCCGGATAATAAAGCGCCACTGCGTTCGTTGCGGATTTTTGCTCCGATAGCTTTGGGAAATGTTTTTAGAGGAAGTTGCCGGATCTTCCCACTGCATGTAACAAACCTTGAAAATCGGCATCTGCTCCACATTTGGAAAAGTTGCGTACAGCTTGCCAATATGATGAAATCAACGCATTTTACTGTATGATCAGAGCATCTTGATTGCGGGATGCCCACCACAATCGGCAAGTCAATATTTGCCTCTTCCTCCTTCAGATGAGCGGGGCAATTTTAGCGGGTATCCGCTCCATCGAAATCGGATATCCTCTATTCTGCAAAGCCGTTTAACTCGCCGACATAAGCCTAAATAGTTCGAGAAGCCCTGACATCTTCCTCCTTCCATCGGCGCGGGATCAAGGTGCAGATGGTTGACGGCCAGGTCGGCCCCCTTTCAACCGGCAAGATGAAAACCGCTTTTTCTGCTCCTCGCGCAGCGATGCGGCCTCACAAAGCGCCCTCACAAAGCGCCCTCATAAAAAATCGGGCGCGAACTCGAAGCATCTCACATGCTTCCGATCGATTAGCGCGAACGCAAGCGAAGTGAGCGTTCCCTCACAACGGATCGGGCGCGAACTTGAAGCATTTGGGCACGGGCCGAGGGTATCAAGCGCGGACCCGAAACGAAGTGAGGGTTCCGGACGCGAACTTGAAGAGCCTACCATCGTTCGGAAGTGTTAATGCGAATCCGAGCGAAGTGAGGGTTCACCCCTTCAGCCTGGCGCTGGAAGAGCTGTGCATGAAAACCGCTTTTTTTCTACTCCTCGCGTAGCGACAAGAGGAGTTATTTTTCACTACTCACTATGATTCGGAAACGGCGAAGATGCTGGAACGTCTATAAAACCAAATTCCCACCCCATCTAAACCGCCTCATTCCGCGCTGAAACAGAGCAAGTGTTCAGATAGGGCTTCAATGAGTGGAGTACCAGCCAAGCACCCTTTTAAGTTCTGCCGCAACCGCAGGGGCCGGCATGTTTGGATTTGACAGTATTTCCATCGGAAGCAGCCCGGGAGCGTTGTAGAAAGCGGCATTTGAACCGTTGTCCATCTCCATGACTGCTTCTTCGAGCGAGAGTCCGGCAAAAAGTCCTCGGCTTCTAGAGTATGAAAGGATTATGCCCAGGGAGTCCGTTGACGCTTCGGCCTGCCTGCCGACGGGTCCCGCCGCTACAGCAGCGTCCACCCCCAGAGTGAGTTTGCCGTTAATTAGCACGTCCAGACTGGGAATACTTCTCATCACAAGAATTACATCGCTCGATTGAGCGCCGGCCTGTAATCCGAAACTGCCGCCGACAAGCTGAAAGAAGAGGGGGTTGCTCCAGGTTTGGTCCGGGTTTCGCACCAGCAGTATCCCGCTTCCATAGCGGGCTCCTATAAGAAATCCACCCTTCAGCAGACCAGGAAATATAGCGATACCCTGCGCCTGGCGCAAAAGGCCGGGTGGAATTGCACTCTCCCGAATGTCCATTATTTCCCTTATAACGGCGGTGGCTGCCTGTACCTTGGCTTCCTCACTGACTCCGGCTGCTTGAAGCGCGGGCACAAAGAAGCAAAGACAAAAGGCGATGATTAAACCGGCGAAGGCGATCTTTCGAGCCATTGGATATTACCCCCTTTTTGCAGCGGGTTTTCAATTCGCAGCCATAGCGGTACTAGCTAGTGTCCATCCGGAAACCCCGGATGAGATACTAACAGTTTCCAATTCGGAAAGAAGGCATTTTTCGCCATGGCAAGGAAATCAAGGGTTTGCGCGGAGGCGTACATAGGTACGCCGCACAAGAAAACCCGAAGATTGACACA
>JBKQTS010000154.1:0-12912 GCA_052143075.1 Syntrophobacteraceae bacterium
ATTCCAACCGGAAATTGTATACCTTTTCCGGTCTCAGGCGCGCAACTGAAGTTTTTTCGGGCAAAGACCCGAGCCGAAAATGCGGTTGGGATGCTTGGCACTGAAGTTGGTGCATTATTCCGGGTTAAATCACGGCCATCCGGCAAAACCCTCATGGAATTGGCTTATCATGGGAGTCAAACACGGTGTCTGCATTGATACCACGTTGCGTTCAAGACCGGGCACGGATAAACCTCGCCCCTCCGGCATTGTCCCGCTTTTATATCGGCATTATCCCGCTTTCGGGGAGGGCTTTATGCCCTCCCACTCGTTTCCCCCCCTTTTCTAAAGGGGGGCAGGGGGTTTTACCCCTTTGAACGCAACTTGGTATAACCAGCGTTTTTCACCTTGAAATAGACGGTCTTCAACCCGCCCACCACTGCACCGGACCATTCGACTTCAAGGTCGGCTTCCAAGTTTTTATGAGACCCCAGATCGCCGGGGCCGGGTCCGTTCACTATGACGTTGGAGGATTGCGAGTCCAAAAGGAAAGCGGAATGTGCTCCAAAGAAAAATTATTCAGCTTAACGGGCCCGGCCACCAGGTCGGTGAGCGCACGCGGGATTGACGGATCGGTAGAATTGGCATGATACAGATGACCCTCGACGCGGTAATCGTGCATGCTGACGTGAAAGGCGCGTTCAACATCGGCCACAGTGCCCGAGAAGTTTATCCAGGCTCTGCTTTTTGCCGTCCTTTCGATGGTAAACCCCCGGGAGACAAGCCAATTCTTTACAGTGGCGATCTCTTCGCGACTTGGCCCGAACCTTTTTCCAAATTCTTCCGGGGTAAGCCGGCGATGAAAGTATGGGGAAGAAGGGTCCTGCTGTTCGGCAAGGAGCCGATCAAGTTCCGCCTGCTTTTCAGGGGCGATTTTCAACAAAAGGGTCATCCTCTTCATCGGCAGTGAAGATTCGCTTGCCCCCACGTCGAACTCGGGTCTGGCCTTGGGATTTACGTTTCCATGGAGGACCATCCTGTCGTTTTCATCGATAATTACATTATTAACAGCTCCTCATGTCCCTTCGGGCCACCCTGAAACAATGAAAAGGGGCGGGGTTCCCACTTTCGTAATTCCGGCAGCGCTTTTGGGCCGGAATCCAGTGTCTTTTCGAGACAGACAGCAAAAGCAGACCCGATGCTGATCGATAAGCCAGCCAATAATACAATTCCAAAGATAAGAGCAGCGATGATCAATCTTCTTCTTATTACGTTCCGTCCTTTATTTACAAAGATGTAATCCATTCCCCGGCAATCCTCCTATTTTGCTGACGTATTTATTCCGAGGAGGAGTTTGGGAGTTCCGGAAAAGAGCGCATGTACCGAGAGCAGAGGACGTGAAGAAAAACTAAACCGGTCGGGAAACTACGTCCTCTGCAAAAGGACTTTTTCTACGGACCCGTTGGCGGCGACGGCCAAGTGTAGTCGATCAGGCCGATCCCATTCGGACTGCCCCACCCGGTCACCAGGTTGTAACCTGGTTCCGTTGGGTAGCCGTTACTGCCGCTGGTGATCTCGTGGAAGTCGGTGCTATAGCTCGACGACAACCCAATCGGGTAGATGGTCGGGTTGATGAAGCCAACGGGGGACCCGTGATTTTGAATCACCAGCGCCAGGTAGCCGGCCCATCGGGGCGCCGCGAAACTCGTTCCGCCCCATCCTCCCTCGCAGGTGCCGTCGTAGCAAATGTAATTGTCCGTGTTCGCTTCTGCGGCAACGTCCGGGCTATTGCGATAGATCGTCGACCCTTTGTTGGCAGTGGTGATAACCCCCGTCAACTGCTGGTAGGCGGGGATCGGAATCTGGTCCGGAGAAATCCCGCCGCCACTGTCGGACCATGCGGTTTCCGATTTCCAGGCGCCTCCCGCGCTGGCGGTGGTCAAGTCCGTGCCGCCCACCGACGTGACCCACGCATCGTCCGCCGGATAAACATATTGGCGCCTGAACCTGCTGGTGCTATACGAGCCGCTGTCGCCTGACGCCACAAACAGATTCTGGCCCTGCATTGCCATCTCCTCGAAAATCGGGTCGTCACTCTTCGGGTCAGCCGGCTGCCATCCCCACGAACAGCTCAATGAACTGACCAAAGGTCGGTACGTAGCCATCGCGTTGAAGATGCTGACGTCGCTGGTATCGGATACGAACACGACGACCGAGTTCAATCCCGGCGCCATCGAGATAGCCGCTTCGATGTCCAACGACTGTTCTGTGTCGTCGCACCTCCCCGTGCAGCTCAAGCTGGACACCCCATCCGCTGATACGCCAACGACCATGGAGGGGCTATACGCTGGTAACGGTGATTTATTAGGGTATCTGGTGAAATAGTTGGTGACGTCAGTTATGTTGTAACCCGCAAATTCCACCAGCCCGACCGACTGGCCCTTACCGGTAAGGGTTGTTCCACCGTAGTAGGCCGCCCGCATGTCGCTGCCGATAAAATACCCATTGGGTCCCGAGCCCGTGGCGCCGCCCCTCGATTCCGGAGCTCTATGGAGGCTGGCCGGACGCGGGATCGAGAAATTTTCGAGGCCCGTGATATGCCACAACGCAAACGGCAGATCCGCCGTTGGCTCCTGGTCCGGAGCGTAGAACGTGCGATCTTCCGTCGGGTGCTGATACACGCCCATGTTCACGTGGAACGCTCGCTCGATATTCGCCACCGGCCCCGTGACATCCACGATCATCCGATTGGGAGCGGTGCCCGTCACGGTCAAGCCGTTCGCTTCCGCGAAACTAATCACCGCGTCGTAATCCTCCTGAGACGGTCCGAACCGCTCGGTGAACTCTTCTACGCTGAGGAACTGGTGGTAAGAGGAGCTCTGCGGATCGTAAATTTGCTGCAACACTTCGTCGATCTCCGATTCGTTGCGCAGCGGCAGAGCGATGTTCAGCCGCAAGGACTGCGTTGCGGGAAGCCTGCCCCCCCACGCCGCATGCCCGCTTAAAACCGCCTCACGCATGTGCCGCGTCAGTAGCGGCAGCCCCTGCCCGTTGGCCGGCGCCGACACGAAGAAGGAAAGGACCATGGCCGCAGACAGCCCTCGCAATATGGTAAAAAGAGTGCTTGTTTCGAATCGCTTCATCATTGTCCTCCTTTAGCGTCTGGAAAGACGCTTTAAAATCAATCAGTGCACACTATACGCTTACCATCAAAAAGAGCTCCAACTGCCAGCTTATTCCACAGCAGTTTATAGGAAACAATAATCACTGCGAACTCCTAAATAAACATCATGCCCCGTTAGGGATGGCTCCCTTTATTAACAGGGAAACATGTTGTATCTTCTGAAAATCACATAAACAGTTTTGATCGGTTCGGCGCGGTGGCCGGTGAAAGAGGAGAGGAATATGCAGAACTTTTCGAGAAGGGATTTTCTGAAGTTCAGCGTCGCCGGCGCCTCAGGGCTTGCCACTGTACTGAATTTCCCGATGCTGAGGCGGCCATTGACCCTCGCCTCCCCCGGCTCCGATTTTTTCACCATAGCTGTCATCTCCGATACTCAGAACTACGTCGACGTCACCCACACGCAACCGCTAAACGAGAACTTTTTTATATCTCAGACTAAGTATCTGGCTGACCACATGAATGACTTGAAACTGGCGTTCGTTACCCACGTCGGAGATGTGGTCCAGCATGGCGACGGAACCAATGGCACACCGGGCGACAATTCCTGCGGCGCCGGCGCCGAATGGGTTTCTGCCACGAAGGCGATGGACATTCTCGATGCTGCCGGGGTACCCTTCGGCATGAGCATCGGCAACCACGACTACGACAACTTCAGCTATTTGTCCGGCAAACTTCCGCTGGTGAGCAAAGCTTTTTGGATAAAGCACTTTGGCTCAGGGTCGAAGTATTTCCCGGGGAAGCCATGGTATGGCGGAGCCTCGGACAAGCTGACCTGCAACCCGGGGCTATCCAGTTGCCAGACGTTTTCCGCCTCAGGCAAAAAATTTCTGCACATCTCCCTGGAGATGGAACCCGGCGACAACGTAATGGCGTGGGCGCAGGGAGTGATCAATTCCCACCCTGGCTATGCGACCATCGTCACTACCCACTCATACCTGAGTCCCCCTCCCCGGGGCGACAATAATCTGCCCCTGGCGGGGCCAGCCGTGCGCAATAATGCCAGCTACCTGGTCAACTCTCCTGGTGGTTGGAACGATGCCACTGGAGTATGGAACAAGCTGATCGCAACAAACGACCAGATCTTCATGGTCCTCTGCGGGCATTCGTGGACTCCCACTGTAGACGGTGTTTCCAAGGGGGAGAACATCCGCATCGACAAAAATAATGCCGGCCACCCTGTCTACCAGATCCTCACTGACTATCAGGGGAACACCGCCTTAGGCAGCGGAGGCGGCGACGGGTGGGTTCGCTTTATGCAATTCGACATGGAAAACAACAGCATCCACTTCACTACCTTCGATACTTTTGTGAACCAATATGCCGGTCACTCTGTCGATCAGAGCGGTTTAAGCACCTTCGGACAACCGCCGGGGTTCTCAGACTTCAGCCTGGCCATGCCGGTTCAGGTTATAAACGCGGAACGGAGCCAAGATCGTGAACTGCGGGCATCTTGATAAGGATGCCGACCGCAAGCCCGCGTCAACCCCTCGGACCTCCTTCCCAAGCTCGAAAAAATTAGTCTGCAGCGATTCGGTAAACAAATGATTCGCAAACGGCTAAGGTTTTAGAGTTCCATTTCTCAAGGACGAGGAGAGCTGTACGGAGTTTTCTCTTTCCGAACGGAAACCTCGCGGGGCGTGGAATTTGTCCCGAGGTTTCCGGATGGACACTATTTAGTTTTCAAAGACCGGATTTCGCCGTCAGGCTTCGCCGGGTAAGGGGCTGGAGGTGAGAGGCCATTGGTCTTGTCCCTGACCTCTTACCCAGGCTTCGCCGGGTAAGGGGTTAGAGGTGAGAGGCCATTGGTCTTGCCCCTCGCCTCTACCCCTGACCTCTGATACGCTTTTCCAACTCGGCCGGGCTGTTTCCATCCCGGATCAATTGTAAGAGTGTGTCATCATTAATTTTTTTCTTTGCCATGGATACATCCTGGAAACATCATGGGAATTTTTGGTTTACTGCCGTCATAGCCCGGTTGAGCCTCAAAATGACCACCACAAACATTCTCCGCTCAACGACGCATGGAAACAGATGGAAACTCCCTGGAAACGCCATGGAAAAATATGGAAACTTTTGGGAGACTGTTTCCATATGCTGGAAACCACGGATTTCACGAATATCACGGATTTGGCTTGACCCCATTAACACACCACAAGATTTCCATTGCATCTCCATGTTTGAAGTCGAGCAGAGCACCCGTAAATCATTTTATCCGTGATCATCCGCGCCATCCGTGGTTTGAATTTTTTAAAAGGCGATGCTGGAAACCACGGATTTCACGGATAGATATTTTTCCTCACCAGCAAACAGCATCCCGTCGGGCTTTTTTAGATCTTCGTTTTCCTCTGTTAGAAACTGAGAAACCAAGCGCCAAAGCCGGTCAGCTTCTCCTATACGTTGTAGTAGGCGATATCGTATCATGAAGGGGATTAGGCCTGCAAAACGGCAACCAGAAGAGGCAACCAGAAGCGGCAATAGATACGGCAACCAGAAGCGGAAAAAAGAAGAAAAGCGGGTGAATGGGTGAAGACCGGTGTATGGTGAATGGTGAATAGCGAGAAACATAATTCCCCGATCCTCGGTCCGGTACAGGGAAAGACTGAGTCGCCTCAATCCTGCCATTCGTTTTAATTAGTTTCAGTTGGACGAGATTTCGAAAACGATCGGTGAACAGATGATTCGGAAACTCTGACTTCTTTTGCGCTCTATTTCTTAAGGTTAGAGGAGAGATGTTGATTGCAAAATGCTGAGCAGAATCACCTTACTAGTCTTGATTAGAGTGTCAATTTCAGTGCCAAAAATGTGCCTCTAAGCCTCGAAAATGGCCTTGCCAGCGCTTCTTCCCATGGAACATCATTCACTTCGCTAGGTCCGACCCCTTTTCGCCCTTTTCGTTTTCACAATCCTGCCATTCGTTTCAATTGGACGAGATTTCGAAAACGATCGGTGAACAGATGATTCGGAAACTCTGACTTCTTTTGCGCTCTATTTTTTAAGGTTCAGAGAGATAACTAAACTTCAGGCTGGTCCTGGGGGGCCAAAACGGCCGCGATATGTCAAGAGTGTAGTTGACCCCTTTGTTTTTACATTCGTCCTAATGTTGGCACTTTAATCCTTTTCAGCACCATGCTATGTAACCCCATGAATGATTTCGTCGTTCACCGTTCGATGATTGGAGCTCCGGTACTCGCCAATCTTTGGTGCTGAAAGCCCAGACCAGCTTCTCGTCATATCCCTTGCGTGTTCAATCTGTACGTAGGATAATTGAGCCAGCCATGCGGCGACCCACATAAGTTGCTGGTAACCCCATTCACGAGTTTAGGGACACTCTGTCCATAGGAACCCATGATCTTATCAATGGAGGCTTACGATGGCTTCTCACGCGCTCTGGTCGCACGACGGAACCTATCCACCTCGGAGATAAGGTTTTTGACTCAGGCACGCTGCCATAGGGGGGATATGACGATTTTAGAAATAGCGACCTTGTTGAAGGATGTGTTCCTTGGCATTGCAGCGGCGACCACCGCCATCGTGGCTGTCGTCGGATTGAAGAATTGGAGTCGGGAACTCAAGGGCAAAGCGGAGTTTGAGGTAGCAAGAGGCCTTGTTCGGGCAACATACAAACTGAGAAACGAGATTGCGATCTTCAGGTCGCCACTTGTGAGATGGCAGGAATTCCCCGAAACATATCATGGCTTCGCTGAAAAACCTCCCGATGAGCATGCGAAAGCATGGGCACATGTTTACCAGAAGCGCTGGGACCCAGTTATGAAGTGTCTTCAGGATTTTGAAACATCTTCACTTGAGGCAGAAGCACTTTGGGGTATGCAGGTAAGAAGCCAGACTAACGAATTACGCCAATGCGTGGTACAACTTCGCAGTAGCATCGAAGCGGTTGTTGATGATAAATCCTCAGAAGGAGAGGACTTCAGAAGCGATCCAAACTTCGGAAAACAGATGAGAGCTATTGTGTCCGGATCGGGGTCGGGAATGGATGAATTCTCACAGAAAATTGAAAAAGCTATTGCTGGCATCGAAGAAGTAGTCCGTCCACATCTGAAGCGTAATTGAACGAGGCATAACCAATGAGCGAAGAAGTAGACAAAAGGTTGGCAGCGGTAGCGAATTTCCGGTGAAGTCATCCGGTATGAAGCTGGAACTAGATCGATAGAAATCGAATTAGACGAATCACAGGGGACGAAGATGTATAGAGGCAGTCGGAAACATGTACTGGATTGGACGGAAAAACCATCGTTCCTTGTCGATCTTGAGGAACTCCTTAAGCCTGTTCAGATTCAGGTATCTTCGGATACCATGTTTATGCCGCAGGGATACGAGTCAACGGATGAAGCCCGACTTGAGACCTTTGGCCCTAAATGCATCGAAAGCGATCATTGGGAAAAACTCCAAAAGTGGTGGCTCAAACATACAAAGGGTGCAAACACCCCCAATTGGGATGTTGCCGTTTACTGCTCAATTGAGGACCGCCCAGGATTCGTTCTTGTTGAGGCAAAAGCCAACTGGAGAGAACTCAAAACAGACGGTAAAACGCTGGATAAGAATGCCTCTCCCAAGAGTCATGAAAACCACCAGCAAATCGGCAAAGCAATCGATGAGGCTTGTATCGGATGGCGGTGTCGCGACCCAAGCGTCTCAATAAGTCGGGATTCCCACTACCAACTGGCCAACCGCCTGGCATTTACATGGAAACTGGGCATGCTGGAAATTCCTGTGGTCCTCTTATACCTTGGGTTCACCGGCGACTTCGGAATTCAGGACGCGGGGATCCCTTTCTCTGACAACTCTGACTGGAACAACGCCTTCGCCACCTATTTGGATGGAATATTCCCACTCGACCTTTTTGAACGTCGGCTGGACTTGGGGCCAGCTCCTGTGTGGTTGCTGTCACGTAGTCGCCCCGCCATTGAAGTGTCGCCTCAGCTGATTCCACTTTGAGAGGTTTATTGAAGGATGAACAAACCCAAGATATTCGTCAGTTCTACCTTCGTTGACTTATGTGAGGCTAGAGCTGAAATTATACGATGGTTGTCCGGAATATTCGAAGCGGAGCTCATCGTCATGGAAACATTTGGAAGTGATGCAGATCCTCCCAACGTGAACTCAGTCAAGAGAGTTAGGAAATCGGATATTTTCATAGGTATCTACGCCCATAGATACGGATCCGTTCATGAAGAGAGTGGAGAATCCCTAACGGAACTTGAGTTGGACGAAGCAAAAAGGGCTTTCGGTTCAGGCTTATTGAGTAACATCTTTCTGTATATGATTGATTTGGATTCTAAGTGGCTAGCTGAACATAAAGAGACAAACGAATCGTCACGTGCAGGTCTCCAACGTCTAAAAGAAAAAGCGCAGAAACATACATATACGTTTTTTATAAGTAAAGAAGATTTGATATATAAGATTATGAGGAACGTTTACAGGGAGGTATCAGAGAAATTTCCTTCCCTACCACTTAAAGTGCGTCCTATCCAATTACCTTCTCAGAAAAGCCTGCGAGAACCCTTCGGCATGGAGTATCTCAAAAGTGAAGATAGTCAGTATCTCGTCGGGCGACAGAACGAAGTGGCACAGCTAACGCATTTATTGGAGGAGGAAACCATTGTTCTGCTTCTTGGGGATTCCGGCATTGGAAAGACTTCCCTCATTCATGCAGGATTAATCCCAGAGGCGATGAAGAGAGGTTTCCGACCTGTTTACACGAGGTCATGGGGCCTTCCTTTTACGGATCTGACTCGGCAGATCACAAACTCGGTTTTCATGGGACATACACCTTATAAGGGATCCCTTGTCCCTATTCTTGCTGAGGTTACTGGCGCACTCGGAGATGAGAGGGTGCTGGTGATTATTGATCAGTTCGAGGATGTTCTCATCGCTCGGGACATGATGGAGACTGGCAGGCTGGTCTCTGAATTGCGTGCCCTTAGGGAGTTGGGTATTCCGTCACTACGTATCCTGATAACCTACAGAGCTGATCTGGAGGGGCGACTGGGTGAGTACTGGCAACAGATAAGCGGGGCACCATGCGGCCTGCCCAGGGTGTACATCGGAGGGGTTAATGAAGACCAAGCATGGAACGGAGTTCGACAGGCGACTCAAGACCTTTCGGTGACCATTGAATTACGAGCTATTGAGCAAAAGCGGCTCAAGGATGACCTAATTGCAGCAAGCAAGCCTTTTGGCTTTTCCGGTGTGTATCCTCCACATATCCAAATGTTGATAAGCCATATCTGGTTATCATCGGAAAAGGGGAAAGTTAAATATAATCTGAAAAAATATCAAGAAGTTGGAGGTATGGAAGGGGTAATTGGTGGGTATCTCGGCAGGCAATTAGAGTATGCAAGAGACAATAAGGGTCACGTGCGTGCAGTGTTAATTTCTCTCGTCAGGAGCTATGGAACAAGAGATCAGAGATCAATAGAAGAAATAGCTGCCGATACTGCACTGGGAAGAGACGATTGTGAAATAGCGGTAGAAAAACTGATAGACCTCCGCTTGGTCCGGCATGTAGGCGATTTTTATGAGGTGACCCATGACTTCATTGCACGGAGGATAATCGCAGAGCTTGTAGATTCAGAAGAGCGTGAATTCAAACGGTTCAGGGAATTATTGAGTTCAAAAGCTGCGGCTTATCAAACCACACAAGCCAGGCTCACCAGCGAAGAATTATTAATACTCTATAAACACAGGAGCAGAGTCGTCCCAAGTGATCAAGAACTCCGTCTACTGCTTGCTTCTTGGATCGAGGGGACAGGGCCGGCTTTATACTGGCTGCTGAGTGCGATTGAACACAAAGTGATTGAGTGGCTTAGGTCCGAGGAGAGCAAGGAAGAACTATCCGGTGATGAGAAAGTACCAATTATTCTCCTGCGAAGGAAACTTGGAGAATCAGGATCCCTGACCGAAGATTATTCTGTTTTTGGAGGTTATCAATTATCAGCGGAAATGAGTTATCTTATAGAGGAGGAAGCCCCATCAACATCCAAAAAAGTTTTAATGTACGGTCTTCGACACCGTCGTGCGGAGGTCACCGAAGCAAGTAAAGCGGCTATAGCTTTGCAGATAACGAATGGGGATTTTGGATGGATTGAACAACTGAGAAATAGCAGTAGCCTTGCTTGCCAGCGAGCCTACTATGAGCTCGTTTTTTGTGAGAGTGTGCCTATGCTTGACGAAGAAGCTGCAAAAACTGCGGCCTCCAGAGAATTCAACCTGCTAAAAAAAATGGCAGTTGTTCAGAGTCCTTCTGAGGCACGGCAATTGTTAAGACAGCTCCAAAAGGCACGTCCTCCTGCACGAAGCTTGTTATTCGGAAGGAGCCTTGCCTTAGTACGAGAGGGACGCATACAGGAATTAATAAAACGTGTGAGACAGGTTTCTAAGGAAGAAGCAGCGTTAATGCTTGCCGGAATTGGAAAGGAGATATCTGCAAAACTCTTTGACGCAGTAGTAACTGAATATGAAGGATGGAACTCACAGGAGAAAGGTCGGTATGAGAGGCCAGCAGTTTATGCGAAGGCCAATGCATACGCAACTACTATACTGTGCTCATCGTCAGAAGAAGGCCTGCAACGGCTTAGGCAAGCAATGAAGAGAATCGAACTTACCCCGTCGTCTCGAGCTATTGTGCTGGCTTTATCGAAATATGGAGATGTAGGTGATGTTGAATATCTTCTTGGGCGTATTGCTGCGGAGGAAAAAGAAATTGAATTTTGGAATCACACGGAATTGGGACGTTGTGTAGCAAGGCGGATGGAAGAACTCGGAGGGGGCATGCCCGCATCTCTCAAGGAGATTCAGAACAAACCGGAATTCTGGGAATACATACCAGCAGAGGAGAGAGCAAACCGACCAGAAAGTGATCTTTTGGGGCTTAAGAATAGCAGCAACAAAGCATTGTACATTCGCTTCGCCTCTTACGCAATGATTGGTGCAGCCGAAGAACAAGACCAAGATCTCTTGCTTAGACTGACTAATCACGACTATGGCTTGATAGCACGAGCAGCATCCATACGTCTCGTGCGCCTTCTGAAAGAAGCAGCTATCAATTTGATGAGTACCAAAATCGATGATAGCATTCAAAAAGGCAACCCAAAATCGCTTGCAGAGGCGTTGAGAGCTGCTGAGATTGAACTATACGATGTAGCCCGTTTGTGGTGAAAGCAGGGGGTATTTGAGGTGAGGAGACATGCCTCGATCTGACCGGCCTTCACCAAAGGTTCGATTTCGCCGGAGCCCTGCTTTTTGCGTCCTCAAAGGGGTCGGGCCCGCTAATATCTCGTTTTTAAGCGGCAAATGTCAAACAAGCATACCGCATTATTGCTTAGAAGCACGTTTTTGACCCTAAAATGATACCTCTAAGCCAGTCTGTGGCTCGCGGAGCTCTGAATCGTCATCCATTCCGGAAATTCGGCGCCCCTTCGCCTTCACGCGGAGTCCGCGTTTTATAACGTCAACAAAGTCCCTGCTCCCGACGGCAATGCTCTCAGTCCACTTACTTTCACGGCCCTGTTCAGGACGCGCAAGGGCTTCCTCCACCCAGCCTCTATGCGACCGGCGCAATTCCTCAATGGAAGGGATGCCCAGCAATTCCATTATCGCTCGATGGTCTATAATGGAGTACCTTTCACGCGGCTCTTGGATTTCAGCGTATCCGCTCGACTCCCAATGTGACGGGTGGGCTATCGTCCCGGCCCGCACCATATTCAAATCAATGTACGTCAGGCAACTGACAAGATGATGGTTCGTTTCAACGGCGGTCGCATGGTATCGATCCTCCCAGAAAGCTCCTTTCCTCCCTTTTCTTTGGTTGTATTCCTGAGCTGTCCGCCCTGCGATCAGTTGCATCGACTTTGGAATGGTTTCCCGTCTCCCGCCGTCCAGCACGAGCAGATGAATGTGGTTTGAAGTGGCAATATAGTTGAGGACCTGCAATTTATAACGCTTCTTGGCTTCAAATAGCCAGCTTATCCAGGACCTGCGGTCTCTTGCAAATTTGAGAAGAAATTCTCTCTTATGGCACCGGTGCGTAATGTGCCAAGCGTATCCGGGCAGGAAGTGTCTCTTCGCGCGGGCCATAGGAAAACAACTCTCGTGTCGTTAGACGATCATTTTTCATACCTAAAATGCAGGTTTAAGGTTCATTGAAGCCACGATTTTTGACTATAGTCAAGTACTTTTAGCCAGTTGCCATGGCCCGACCCGATGGACGACGGTCGAAGTAGCGCACAAATGAGGGTTGTCCGAGTGGAGCGAAGCCCCGGCCGGTCTTTCCCTAGCCGGGGCGTAGCGCAACGTGCTTGAGAGCTGGGCAAGTCGGGTGTGGCTCTTAGGTACGAGGGCGCGTTTTTATGCGGCCCGGACCTTAGAGCTGCCCGACTACTGAATGCGGAGCACACGAGCGAAATGCAGAGGCTGGAGGGTGCAGGCGCGGGTTATCGGAGTGACTACCGGGAGGGCCTGGATGGTCTGATAGGCTAACCAGGAATTGTAATGTTCCCCCGCATTAGCCAAATTATCCTGTCTGGCGGATCCAATCACGTATGTTCATCCCGATACGCTCAATATCCTCTTTGGCTAAAACTCCTCCATGCATAGTGATATTCCTAGATTTTTCCAGTGTTGACAAGACCGCCTTTGCCCATTCAAGATTAGCGAGGATGTCCTCAAACGCTTGCCAATTGGTGACAATTATGGATGAAAGGTCGCTGAAATCACAATAATTCATCTGG
>JBKQTS010000155.1:0-73617 GCA_052143075.1 Syntrophobacteraceae bacterium
CCCCCCCAAGACCCCAGGCACCCCCCTCGCGCCGGAGATTAGACCCCCAGGATACGCGAGTCAATTTTTCAAAAAGTTGTTAGCTACTGGGGGGGGGTGGGTTGGAGGTTGGCAGAGCCAACAAAAAAGGATAATTTTTATCCGGCCCCTCTGCAAACTTTTCAGTTGAGGTTCAAACCTGGATAATGCGTGAGCATGCCTGACAAATATAATGTATTTGTCCGAACTATCTGATATTATGGCGTAAAATAGTAAGAGGGAGGAAAAGCTGCTTGGGCGCAATTGGTGACAAACAGAGAGGGACCATACGGCCGGATTGGGGCCAGGGCTGTCTATCATGCCAGGAAGTGGTACATCCATGTTGCGTCGGCTTTTTCCCTCGCCCGCTATTATCGCATCTTATTCGCCTAAGCCTCCCCAACACCATGAGGGGCGGGAAGCGCGCTATTAACTGCGGGGATGGTGGTATTTCCTCAAATTGTCCAAATTGGTCTGATCGGCATTTTTTCTTGCGGGTTTTGATTGGAATATCCTACGATTTACAGACATTCGGCAGGGTGATTATCTCCACCCAGACAACGAGCGAAGTGATGCGGCTTTTCGACGCTGGAGGCTTTTTATGAATCAAAAGGTCTTAGTAGCTCTGATTGGAATAATCCCAGCTTGTTTGACAGCCTTCTTTGGATATATGCAAGGTACAAAGGCCACTGATGCTCATAAGGCAGAATCCGAACTGATTAGTAAGAGAATCAGTTACAAGAATTCTCCAAATCCAAATTTCAAAGAATTGGTATACCCGAACTACGGTATTTCATTACTTGCACCAGTCTCATGGACAACCGAAGATGGCCCGGCCCGGCTCGCCGGTGGCGAGTTCAACTTGGTACATAGATATGAGGAAACAAAGGGTGCCATCGGAATCAACTTCCGGCTTCGCCCGGTTCAACCTAACTACATTAGCGACCTTTCCTCGCAGATCGCAAACCAAAAGGACACTTTTGAGAAGAGTTTTGGGGAAACCACAATAGAAGACGTCAGTATCTCGGGTATGGCCGGTAAGCTATTTACTTATGAAGTACCTACTGGAAAAAGAAAGATGAAGGTGCGTCTGTACTGGATTCGTCTTGTTCCTGACGTTCAGCTTCAAATTCAATGTGCCCAATACACCGATGCTGCCGACGCTCAAGAATTTTGGAAGAGCGCAGATCAGGTTATTTCCTCTATTGTCATCGCATTTGACTCTTGGCAAGCACGGTATAAGAAATAGTCATTCACATAATCCATCTTAAGGACGCCTCCGTTCCATAGGCTTACTGGAATGGCCAGGTTGCCTCCGTTCTATAAGGACTCAGTACGACCAGTCATCACGACACCGAACCAATGCCCGCGCCTCAATTCAAGCGGACAGCGCTGCGGGCGCTTCCGTTAATCACAAACCGCCAATTTCCAGCTTCCAGGGTCGGCCTGAGTTTCAGGTCGCTTCCGTCTTAGATTGACTTGATCCTATTTCCAGAAACGTATAAAAATTAAACTTTCTCCCGCCGCAATCCAAGCGGGCTGTGTTGCGGCGCTGTCCGTCTTAGCTGGTCTTAATTGTCGTTCACCCGCGCGCGAGGAGGGCCATGGGGGACTTTTGGGCTTAGGCGGCTCGCGTTACCGGCTGGGATTTTTGTGTGGAAATTCTTAAAGGGAAGCCTTGGGTTAACAGAGGTAAACGTACTTAGCCACCAAACTCTAATTCCATTCAACCTGACCGTCCGGTCCCCGTGGGTATCCATCCTCGATTTCTGCGTAAACAGGCTCGTTTACAGAAACCTTTTGAACTTTAGTTGCGCTGAACCACTTCCCGTTGACAAAGCGGAACTTGAGCCACTGGGTCCAGAAACCGTTTCTTGCATTAAAGGAGACGATGAAGTCACGCTTGTCCGTTTGCCCCAATGATATTGTGGAAAAAATACGTGCACCCTCGGCAAAGTTACCTATCGATAAATCCGTGCTGCCCGGTCTAGACTTCCATAAGAGGTTATCATTTTTTTTATCACGTTTTTCAAACTCTTGCACATCGGTAATCTGTGCCTGCACGTCATAGAGGGGGTAGAGCCCCTGATGGAGCAACAAAAGTATCCCTGTGCCCGTCTTGTCATCTATGTTTGATATCATCAGGTAACAAAAACTATCACCTCCCGTTACAGTCGCGGCAATTTGTTTGTTGATCTCGGCAATCTCATCGCTTTTTGCCCGGAGATCAGCTTCAAATTGTGCCCGTTGATTGGCAGATAACATCTTCTCTTGATTCTGCCTGTAGTTAGCCCAAAATGCTCCGGAAGCACTGAGTAAAGCTCCGGTCAAGACCAAAACCATCGGAAGGTTCATGTAACTAAGGAAGCGTGACATGACGTTCTCCCTGCGGTAGTTAGCCCAAAATGCTGCGGTGGCACTGAGCATGGCACCAAAGAAAACTAGAATCATAGGAAGATTTGCATAACCAAGAAATCGCGACATAGCTCCTCCCTGTAGGTTTCTGCCTTTTTGGGTTGACCTCTCCACTATCCGACATGACGTTCTCCATGCTCGCGACTCACCGCACGCGCTATCTCAAACATCACGACAGCCGTTTGAAAGACCACCCGCCTTCCATCCTCCCAAACAATCGGTTCACCTTCCTTCTGTCCTGCATGTTCCTGCCTCTGGACAAGGTCAACCACAGTTCCCCAGTAGGGCAGGAGAGCATCAAGGAAAGCCTTCTCTTTCTTACCCAGTGATGCAGCCCTGTGATTCGTACAGCCCGGATTCGCGCAACGGTATCCTGAATTTTAGAATCAATATTCAGAGGCTTGTACAGGGTGATGAGTGCGGATGCAAACTCCTGCATTGCCTCCCTGCATAGGTGTCCAATCGTGGATGATTCAGGTTCCGAATCGGTGGACCACAAATGTTTTTCAGCTTCTATCCACTTTTGGTAAGCGGTCGGGAAATCACGCTGAAAGGCTTCCGAAAGCAGGTAATTAAGGACTGTGGCCTGAAGGCGCTCAACAGGTTGACCAAGCTTGGCCTTGAGGTGTCCGTAAAATCCAAAGCCTTGAGGGGTTACATCGAGATAACCACTGGTTGAACTGCGTCGTTCGCGTAGAAGAAGACCATTACGAACTAATACTTCAATATCCGCTATGTGTGCCCGAATCTCTCCTGAAGGAAAACCATAATGGAAGATGGTGGAACGTGGGTCACTGGGATCATTACCAACAACCGCTGCATAAAATAATCTCTGCCGCCTCTCACGTGGTACATTCCGCCACGCTTCGACCAATTTCACCAAAAGGTCTTCTTGTTCGGGTTCCAGGAGGATATTTTGAAACATAGGGAGTGCTCCATAGCAAGTCAGGTCAGGCATTGCCGCCTGTCAGGGTAACACAGGGTAGCAAGAATCTCCAACCGCATTACCGCCAGCCCGTGCCCCCAGGTCCTCCCCTGGGCGGCGATGATCGCCCCCCCTTGCGATACAGAGCCACAATTTTCAAAAGGCTAGGCTGAGAGAAGCTCGCCGTCACAATCGCGTAAATGCAGAAAGATTAGGTCTTTCCGTGTAGTGCGCTGAAAGGCTTGGTCATTCGGCATTTCGGAAAGGCTGAGCAGCTCCAGAAGTCCTCTCCCGCCTGGGGTCCTCTTCTTGCGGTTTTCAGTACCATCTCGCCGCCGCAGAGTGGACACAGATTGACCGTTTGCTGAGCACGGGGGAGAATGGGGTTGACGTTGACTGAAGATGGTTTTTTCTTCACCTCTTCCACCATCCGAGCCAAAGCGGTTCCCTCAACCAGCTCAATAGGTTTTCCTCTGGCAAAATCGCGGGCTTCCTTGGTGAATTTGCCAGAACAGATAACGATTCCACCAGTTGCACCTTCGGCCGCAACTACCCCGTAGAGTTCCCGCACTACTTTGACCCCCACATCCATTCTCCAGTTTTTACACTGAACCAGAAGATGCTCGCCGTTTTTTCTCAATATCAAATCAACTCCGCCATCGGCTCCGCCTCCACCAGTCTCTGTTACTCGGTAGCCTTTTCTCCTATAAGCCTCTCCAACAAGTTCCTCAAATTCTCGCCAAGCAATCGACCGGATGCTGCCAACACCTTTTTGCTTTTCGAGCAACCGACCCTTGCGCCAGGAATCGAAAGCCGATACAGCAGCGGGGAGCAGCAAAATTCCGGCAAGAGTGGGAGCAAGTACATGTGCTCCCTTTGCTATCCCAGCATAAAAGGGGTTTTGAAATTCGATTGTGGGTATCCAGTACTTCAGAGAGAGGTAAACAATGACCGCAAGGATAACATTCACCCACCAGGGATATAGGGCAAGGTCATCCAGGATTGATCCATTGCGCTTTGACATGCTAGACTCCTTTGATCCGAGGATTTCTCCATATTTTTTACAAATCGGCGAGTTGCATTGTTTTGATAACCCCATTTCCTTTTCTGAGAGGTTTTTGGCTGGAGGTGCTCGCAAAATAAATGCTGCCATCGGAAAGCGGCCTATATGGGCGCAAACTGCCCCGAGACTCCTGGGCCAGCCCCGAAGCAGGTAATCTACTCCCTTGCAATACATAGCCAAAGAATTCAAAAGGATCAGCCGAAAGAAGCATTTTTGACATAGTGAGGCTTTAAAGTTCGCTGGCCCTTGAAATCTCGACGTCCCGAAAATTTACCACGTTCAGATCATACATGCACGAAACGGAGGCTGGCTGGAGGTTCAACCCTCTGGCAAGGAATGTTGACTTTTTTGAGCCTGAGCTGATGGTGATTTGACGAGTTTATTGCGTACAGCGGAAAGAAATGTGAGCCTTTGGTTGGCACCTATTCTGCCGAGGGATACTCGATGATGGAGACCATCGGGGAGGGATCAGGGGGGGATTTCCACACTCGGAAACTCGGTTGAATGCGGCTCGGAGTGCTCATACCCTAGGGTTAGACGCGAATGCTGCACTACTCCATTCCTGTTAGCCGATGTGTAACCTCTTCCTTCGTTGTCGTGCATCTCTGGGCCTGCGTGCAATCTGACGAACACTCTCTCATTCCAGGACTGAACAAAATGTTGTAAATTGCCCTCATAAGAAGAAAGGAGACTCTTCCCTGTCGTGGAGCTACGCAGATGAAGAACGTCGATTGGCCAAAGGATGAGACTAAACGAATAGCCGGTAGTTCCGGAAAACCGCTTGAAGTAACTTGCGCAGAGACATTTCTCGCCGCTGACTGGAAGGCTCGTCTGGGATCATACTTCTCTGACATCATCCGCAAAACTCATTTGAATCCTCCCATTGCATCCCTGCTATGATTCTATGCTTAAAAAACCGGAATGATGCAGCGTTTGGTTCGGCGCAACGCATCGTCACTGCTGCTCACGGCTTGCCTGTGCCACGGCCTGCTCCACTTCCCAAAACAGTTCCTGAGTCAGCTTGGGTGGCAGCGCGTAAGGTAAGTTAGCGGCTTCGCTGAGTAACTTGACTGACTGGATGATCCGAGTCTTTCCAGCGTTGATCCGCTGCTGTCCAGCATCCCAGTTCTGTGGTAAGTTTTTTCGCTCACGTTCTATACTATCAAGTTCACCGATGATGTCGGCGACTCGCTGTTGTTGCGCCGGATCGGTGAATCTGGACTTCAACTCCTGCAACTTGCGCCGCGTAGCAACAAGTGCCGCGAATATCGCCTCCAAGTCGAGTTGTGCATGGACCGCCGTGAACACTGCCCGCGTATCACAGGCTGCTTGGACTTGCTGTACTAAAGTACGCTGTTCGTCTTTTGCTTTCCTCACTTCGGAAACCCGAGCAAAAAGCAGATCGAACGCCTTCCCCACCAGATTGTCGAACATGGCTCCTCCATTTGCTTCTGCCGCCGAACAGTGATTGTACAGTCTGTACAAAACGGCAAACACAGACAGTGTCTTTCTAGGTAAGAAGCTGCCGAGGCTTCTTTAATTCTACCACGGCAATGCCTGCATGCAATTGGAATGTTCCTCCTGTGCGATTCGTGTCGGATCGAAGCCGCAGGTAAATACTTTGCGACAGGGGAAGGAAACATTCCTTCTGCCGTTCGGTTAAAAAGGCTTATTTTGATTTGGACGATGTTATACACGGAAAATGAATTTTGAGCGGAGATAGAGTCTATTTTTCCGGCAAATTACGGTGGTTTTTTACAGAAAAAACGAGCCCTCTTCAGCCGGAATGATTTTAAGGGCAAATGCTTTTTGACTTCCTCCCGGCAGATCTAAAGACAATCAGCGGAAAGATTGGTAGAGGCGGGTAAAGAAAACGGGCATCTAACGAGTCGTTCCACTGGATCGCAATGCGACCTTTCGGCTGACAGCGATAAAGACAACATAAACCCTTGAACTCTTCCGGCATCTTCGACCTGAGGCCACACATGCCGACCTCAGGCGCGTGATGTGGGCTGGGGGAGAAAACCCCCCGGTTAGCCGATTAGGACGGCGTTCTCAAGCAGCTCTATCTGAGAGGAAGGAGCTTCTCGCGCAATTTCTTCACGGTGCCTTCCTTCTCCATGCCCTGAGAAGTTATTACCGCCGCAACTTGAAATGTAGGGTCGTTCTTCTCATATGCCCAAACCTCAACCAACTTGCATAAATCGTCAAGTTCTCTGCGAATGGCGGTGTCGCCGAACCCCGAGACACTTCCTCGTGCTTTGCAGACTGGCTCAGCTGCCTTCTCGACAGAGGTAATGCAAAATCGAACGGTGGGTGCAAAAGAACGCCAGTCTCTGTTCTCCGAGAGATCTTGGGAGGCTAGGACATGCATTTCTCTCTCAAGATTATCAAGATCGCCCACCAGTTGCCGATAAATGCGAGCGCGTTCATTTTCTTCCTTAGGCTGTTTAGTATCTCCCATTAAATCATGCCAGATTGTCTGAAAAACTCGCTCTTTACATGCCCTACTATCCTGAAGAGCAACAACCAAATCTTTTTCAAGTACTCCCTGTGATGATTCCTGATTGTGCTCCGCTTTTCCTTCGAAACCCAAATCGGCCACCTTCTTGAGTATGCCATTTACTTGTGCCTTGCCTGTAGCCGTGAAAACAGTCTTTTCACCTCTATGTTCAAGTGGAATCTTATCGCAGATTTTATCGGCAAATTTTTGAATTATCTCGTATGCTTCATTAGCTTTTTCAGACGTGTCTGCTGCCCTTGAAGCAACTGACCAAAAAGAGAGCGTCACAACGGTCAAGAAAGCTAATATACTGATTCGATAGAATTGCATTGTTCTGCTCCTGACGAACCGTGCTGGTAGCGTCCATGGCTGTTTTACCAGTCCACCGATTTCTTAATCTTCCATCAGATGGGAGTGAAATACAAGAAGAAACTTTTGATCCGAATAATGCATCAAGTTATGCGCGAGGTATCCGATCCGCATTAATAAGTTCAAGTTTTGTAATCATACTTTGAGCAGAAGGATTTCGAACCTCCGCCTGCAAATGAAGAAGGGGTATCCAGAGTTGGTCCGATACCCCTTTCACTCACGTATTGCATCTGTGTTCCACCGTGTGTCCGGACAGTTGCTGGTGAAGGACGACCACTGGTTCGAATCCAAGCGTCTCACCCACTCGGAATTCTCGGGGAGAAAAAACAAAGGTAAAACGCCACATAATCTGAAATGCTGTCAGAGCGCCGATCTATCATCCGACGAAGTTCGAGACACCTCCGTTCTACATCGCACTGGCATTGTCAGTCGATCTAAGGACGCTCACGTCCAACATAATACTCCACTCACGCCACGGTCGGCAGGTCAGTGACGTACTCTTCTGCATGCAAAAACGGCTTCCGTCATTTCAGAAACAATAAAAAATAAACCTTCTCCCGCCAATGGATCAGTCCAGGTGAGGACGCTGACGTTGTGCATCTGATTTAAGATAAAGGCCAGTCAGCCTCCGACGGTCCCGGCTCGTTAATCCACTACCCCGCCCTTTCTACCTTCTTCGCTCCAAACCCTTCCGAGTTCTGCTTTTGGCGGGATTTCTCGCGGTAAACCGGCTAGACAAGAGGAATCGTCTGATCTATCCTTAAAAGCAGGACATCCCTACTACGAAAATACCCGATGGGTGGCGCTCCACTCCACACATCCCACGGTTCTTTTCATTGTTTCGGGTGTCCCACGGGACATGAGGGACTGTGGTACCTGATAGAATTGTGCAATACCTTTTTCATCAACCGGACAAAGTGCTGTAGGCAGGAGGCTCAATGGGAAAGATTGATCCCCCATCAAGCTATTTTTTAGCACCGAAAGAAGCCACCAATATTGCGATGTACCTTGAGCTTGTATCGGAGTGGCATAAGCAGCACAACATCACGGAGGAGAAATTCCTTAGCGGAGTCTGGTTCAGGGGGCATGGCAGCGCTAAATACGCGCTGTGCCCTGGCGTCTACCGTGATGAATTCGAGCAAATAGCAAAGAACTTTCCTTATGGGGCAGACCTAGAGGAAAAACGCCTAAACCTTGAGCGTGAAATATTAATGGAATTTCGGGCCTCGGGGGCATCCTTGCTCAATGCCGATAACTTAGTTGACGTGTATTTTATCGCCCAGCATTATGGGATGCCTACCCGCCTCCTAGATTGGACGACGAACCCGCTCGCAGCTCTCTTCTTCGCAGTGGAGAACGAGGAGAGGCACACTGAGGATGGGGAAGTATTCATCATGGCAGCGAATGAAACCTTGCCTTCGGTCGAAGGGAATCAAAAGCTCTTGAGCGTCGTGTCAATGCGCCATCCATATGTCACGGACGCTATTCATGAATCGTTCTGGATTGAACCAGCGAAATGTAGGAAACCTATTATTATCCCGGTGAGGCCTGACACTCGACCAGGTCGAATGTGGCAGCAAAGTTCATGCTTTACGATACACATGCGTAACTCAGGACCATGCAAAAACGGCACGCTGGCTAAAGTCAAAGTGCCGTCGAGTGCCAAGGCAGATTTATTGGAACAGTTGCATAGGCTGAACATCAACCAGTTTACGATCTATAATGACCTCGACCACCTGTCGAAAGACATTAAACGAGCGTGGGGCATAACCAAGTGAAAAGCAGGAAGATGCGTAATGCAGAGAGTCTCAACCGACCTCAGGTGTTCCACTTCTCCCTCGTCGGCGGAGTCTAAGCCTGACAGCCACTCATCCCGGTTTTTACCTTCTCCACTCCAAGTCCTCGTGGTTTCGCTTTTTTGTAGAATTCCGCGCTGTAAATCGGCTAGACTAAAGGAATTGTCTCATCTATTTTTCAAAGATTAGGCCATTACGCAGATACGACATAGAATCTTTATAAGGGCTTTACTTACCGCAAGAATTCTGAGGAGTTTTCAGCCATGTCAGATCGTTCGGACGAAATATTCCTTTACAATGCTTTGGATGCTGACCGGCTGCATCCTCTTCCAGCTCGATCTATGCGCGATGGATTATTAGGCAAAACCTTAGAGGACGCCCTCCAGAACCTGCTGGGAAATTATCCTCAAATCATTCCAGGGAAGCAAATTGACCCTGTAAGTGAGGAACCGCCACGATTCGTACTTTTGCGCCGAGAGATGCCCATAGGCGGATGGTCATTGGATCATCTTTACGTTGACCAAAGGGCCATTCTTACGCTCGTTGAAACCAAGTTAGTGCAGAATCCCGAATCACGGAGAGAAGTTATAGGCCAGGTTATAGAGTATGCCGCCAATGCTGCTGAGCTTTGGGCGACCGGACGAACAAGACAATATGCCTTCGAATTTTGGAGCAAACAAGGAAAGGACTTAGACACAGTCTTGCAAAAAGAATTCGGAGCGGATCTGGATATCGAAACATTTTGGAATAGCATCGAAAGGAATCTGAGCGATGGCAGAATACGCTTGATCATAGCGGCTGATGAGATGCGTCCTGAAGTTCGCCGTATGATTGAATTTCTGAACAGGGAAATGAAAAATGCTGAGATTCTTGGGCTGGAAATAAAATGTTACGGAGATGATCAGACATCAATGGTTCTTGTACCCCGATTAGTTGGACAAACTATCATTGATCGACCCCCTCTAAGCAAAAATTTGATTTTATGGGACCAACAGAGATTGAGAACAGCCTACGAACAACTAGCCGATGAGAGTCTGCGTGAACGACTTCTTACCGTCCTAAATTGGGCCGTGAGCAATAAATTCTTCATCGAATCGAGATCACAATTCCCGGGATTTGGGCTACGAGGGAAGAACAAAAGTCGCATCCTTGGAATTTATTCAAACGGAACGCTATTTCCTTATCTTCGGGAGAAATACTATCATGGCGGAGCAGAAGAAAGGGACCAATTATGTGACGAGTTGAAACAACTTGGTATGATGGATCAGAATCTAGACCCACAAACGATTGTGGACGGGAGAAACCTTACACGAAAACTCACAGACCTGAGTGACGAGGAACTAGAGGCATTCCTCGACCTTTACTGCAAGTATTCTGCATAAATTTCCTAACCCCAACGCATGATTGCGGCAGCTTACATCGAGGAAAGCAATATGGACCAACTATCCAATAATTCTGGAAATTCAGGCCCAGAACAAAAACGACGAAATGCGTTGCATCCGGAGCGATTATCGCACTCCTTTTAATCGTGGGTTTTCTGGCATGGAATTTCATTGAGAAAGGGTGTCAAATGGATATTACAAGCATGGTTCTTCTTATTGCCTGCTTTGTCTGTCTCCTCATAGTCGCAATTTACTTTAACGGTCATCGAATTGCAGGGAAAAGCATATTTCCTGGTTCTGGTTCACCGATATCTATGGCCCAGACGCTTCTGAGCTCTATACATGTCGTAACTCAACATCTGCTTGGGGTTCTAATCATCACCCTTATTTGCATACTTATGATTAAGAACATAGTCACTTCGGAAGCGGGACTCCCTTTGCTTTCTGCTGTGGCTGGTTACCTGCTGGGAAAGACCTTTAAAGACGTTGAAATTTCACCAACCCATAAAACGTCCGGGGAGCCGCCCCCAACTCTGCCCCACACAAAAGTGACATAAGGTGCGATCCAGTGAATCTCAAAAGGGGTACTGGATGTACTCCGGCACCCCTCTTCTGATGATGTATTTCACTTGTGTTCCACTGCGCGTCTGGACAGTTGCTGGCAAAGAACGACCGCTGGTTCGAATCTAGTCGTCTCGATCAAAAGTTAACGTATGGTCCCTCCGCTTAAAGGGGCTATGTATTGACGGATCAGAATTAAAGGAGGATACCATGAACCATGGCGAATTTCTGAAAAGGCTATTCAACGGCTACGTGAATTCCTACGCGACATTTCGCTGGCATACTAAATGCTCTGATTGCGATATGACCCAGCAGGAACTGTCGTATTTTTATGACCTTGGAATAAAGCTTGGTTTTATTTCGAAGAGAGAACATTCCGAGCGATACCCCCTCGGTCACCGTTGCCACGGTGCGAATAATACCAGCAATAACAGAGACTTAGTGTGGATTGATACTGATAACCATGATGCAATATTTCTCCACCTTGAAAGGGAGAATAAACCCGACGGGGCTATTGAAGCTGTGCGCGGTAAAAATAAGCTGAGGGACTCCGCCAGATTTCTGGGTAAGAGATATCTGGTGGGAATTTTTGGATGGGTCAGGGCAGATGATTTCGAGCAAATCCAGAAAATAATAGCTAGCGACACCGACTACAAAGGACGGAATATTTTGATTATCGGCTGGGTGGGCGAGAACTATGACAAAACAGATCGGGTCATTGGTTTGGTTTACACGAACGATGGAGTCTGGGAGCGTGAGGCCAAGACATACTGGGATAGCGGGCAATTTTGGCATCTTGCTTTTGGCGAGGCCCAAGGCGACCAGTGGCATCAGCTTGAATCCGGCGGGTTGCCGAGAACATGAGTGAGACAATCCCTAACCGGTCAAGCTGCGTGGTCCTCTCAAAAGGGGTATTGGATGCACTCCGGTACCCCTCATGCCAGGTATTCCACTTGTGTTTCACTGCCTGCCCAGACAGTTAAATCGGCCACTGGTCCGAATCCTGACGCCTCGCTTACCCACAAGCTTTCTCGGCAAGAACAACGCCGTGCACAGCGCAATCTGATTTCATTCCAACTCCCTGTTTCCAGCAGAAAGGTCAAAAATTATCCCTTCTCGTTCGTAATCCAGTCGGCAGTTCCACCAGATCCAGATCACGCTGGGCTGCCTGCCGGTAATCATCCGAAAAAAGCCCTTCCCCAAGGTCATGCTATGCAACTCACATGTTTTGCAGCCAACTTCGCTCCAGGGATTTGTGTTTGTGGCAAGGCTTGTTGAAGGTGGTGGAGTCGGTCTCAGGTTAGTACGCAACCTTCATCCGAGAAAATCAGACCGCCAGAGGAAATACTTCTTCTTGAAAATTCTTCATTGACTGCATAGGAAATAGCTGTAATCTGGAATAGGCGATGAAACTCCAACCATGTCCTCAACCGGAGACCGGCTGACGTGCACGGTCCGGTGTGTGGTCTTGCACGCAAGGGAGGAGGATTATTATGGCGATCCGTATAAAACACCGTATAAACCGCGAGATACACTCAAACCAGGGAAAGATAAATGGCTTAATGCACTGTTGGCTACCGGGTTGGATGGCGTGTTACGCGGGCAGAAATCCCATAATACGCAACTTATGCGGAGTTCAATTATTGTTCGGCTGGTTTGAGAACATATGACTATCTCGTCCGACTCTGCGGGAGGATGCTATGGCCCAAGTTGTTGATGTTTTCATTGCAGCACCAAACGACGTGAGAACCGAACGAAAGGACGCTGAGGATGTCGTTCGGCTCGTCAGTATGAGAACGCGAGACAATCTTGATATTGTACTCAATACGGTTTCGTGGCCAAACTTCCTGCCGTCCGCAACTCGGTGTATCAGCGAGCGGGTACAGGATCGCTTTACTTCGCGAATAAGAAAATGCGGCATTTTCATAGGTATCCTCTATCAACGTTATGGAACTGAAATCGATACACTGCGCACTATATCTGGTACTGAAGAGGAATTTGATGCCGCAATCAAAAACCGACATACTATTGAACTGCTGACATACTTTCGGAGCATTCCAGAAGCTGTAAAAAGTGATAAAAGCATTGTGGAACAGATATCAAAGTTGTTGATTCTTCAAGCTAGGCTTCAGAAAGAGGGCATACTTTATCATCGATATAAGGAGCCAGATGAGTTCCGAGAGCGTTTCATCCTTGATCTATTTGAAACAGTAGTACGGATTAGAACTGAGGCTGAGCGAAGGGAACAGCTTAATAGCTTCTTCCGCTTTGGTGTCAGTAAAAAACGAGAATCACCATCGGTTGTATTAGCATACCCACCTATTCATAAACACGTTCAGGAGCCCTTTTCAGTCGTCGAAGGTCAGGTCGCAGGCAAGGGTCAGCGAAGACATAAGTACAATTGGCGAGAGCGTTTACTACCAAACGTTGTCTATGAGGACGTTAAGTGTATTCAGAAGATTGAGGCGGCAGTGCGTCTTGCTGGCGTCCATGATATTAGAATCGTTACAATCGACTATCCAGGTCTACAACCTGAACCGGGAAACATGATTTGGCTTTGTTTGCCAAGAAATGATATCGCGTCGAAATGCCTTGCTCGCCTTGGCACAAGATCTTGGTTCGGTTTCGAAAGAAGGCCAGGAAGCGACAGACCTCACATTCTTTGGCGGCCAAGCGGAAATGCACCGTTTGAAATCGAATCACCTATGGCTAAGTACTTACAAATACAAAACAGACCACAACGGAGTGTCTGGCATCCCGATTTTGGCAAAATCGTCGCTAGGGATTACGCGATTATCGGAAGATTTGCAATGCGGGACCTTAAGGGCCACACACACAATGATCCTTACTACTACTATTTTGTCGCTGGAATCCGAGGATTGGGTACTTGGGGGGCAGGGTGGTTCATCGAACGCCGACCGGATGAACTACAGCGGCTGTCAAGAATCACCGATTCAAACTCTCAAGACATGCAACTTGTACTGGAAGTGACATTTTCAAACTATCGTATCGCCACTGTTGAAGACGTAAGCGACAAGGATGAAACTTACTTTGAAAAGCAGAACGATGCTGGAGTGATTCGCTCAGTGATAGATGAGTTTAGTTACAGCAATTCGCGTTGCTGAGAAAAATGGCACCTGTCCCAGTGGCAAGAGGACGAAATTTATAATGTCGGTCCTCAGGGACCAGACAAATCACCGCCTTGTGACGTGCCGGGTTCCCATATTGGGCTGAAAGCCGTGCAAATTATCGGGAAAAGGGCAAGAATTTCCCTAAAGGATGTGTTTGTAAGCATGGAAACACATCTCTTATATTTTGAGTCGCCGGCACTAGCTCACCTTTTCAAAGAATACCCATCATATCTGCATCCCTTCCAGAGCGCCGTTTCCTGGAGAAACTAAGTCGGACTGTGGAATGGTAAGTCAATGTGAAACGGTAGCGCCCCCCAAACTGAGTCCGCTCGTTTAGTTGCAGTACCTAAAGGCGCGGGAGGTTGGCGCAGTCAACGAGAAACGGGCAATTTTTATCCTTTCTGGAACCGTAGCAAGACATTGAACTCTAAGACGGTAAGCGTGATCTAAGACGGTCGGCATGATACATCGACTGCTAAATGGCGGGAGTGAAAAGGTCAATTTTTATCCTTTCTGGGGTTAGGGGTAAGATTATTAAGTAGGCCAGATCAGACGGTGAACCTGGCAGACGGTTATCGTGATCCATCGACTGGTGATTGAGCGCGGGCTCAGGACCTAACTCAGGGGGAGTAATCATCCAGAGAAAGCCTCCTCTGGGCTTGCATGCTGGTCTTTTTCATCCTCTCTCTCAATCTCCAGGAGATAACCAAGCAAACCTGTAATTCTGAAAGGCTCTCCTTTTAGCCCGAGTTCCACATTTTTCAATCACCGGCTCACCAATCACTATTTACCGTGAAGCCGTTGCCGTTTCTATTGCCGCTTCTGGTTGCCGCTTCTATTGCCGCTTCTATTGCCGTTTCTCGTTGCCGTTTTGCAGGTCCAAATCATCCCGCGGTATAATATCGTCGGATTAAACAGGGTAGCGAGCTGCGGGTTTCCACTCAAGATCGACAGGGCTCTCACGACTTAGAAATGGCTGTTTCTGTTAATTATGCAAATCATATCTGGCAAAGCCCGCCTCTGCGCTCTCTGCGGTGAATAGCTTTTTCACTTAACTGGGCAAATGGAAACAGTCTCCAAAAAGTTTCCACATTTTTCCATGATGTTTCCGAGGAGTTTCCATGTGTTTCCATGCGTCGTCGAGCGGAGAATGTTTGTCACGTTCAACTGCAGTCTTTCAAATTCCCCGCCTGGCTTCTCGGCGGATTGTCGATCGCTCATTTTGACTCAACCGGGCCATGACGGCAGTAAACCAAAAATTCCCATGATGTTTCCAGGATGTTTCCATGGTAAAGAAAAAGATTAATGATGACACACTCTTACAATTTATCCGGGATGGAAACAGCCCGGCGGGGTTGGAAACGCCTATCAGCGCCCTGGAAGAAAATACGAAATCGAGGCTTTTACTCAGTCCTGCGGCCTCACAAAAGATCGGCCGCGAACATGAAGCATCTAACGCGCTTTCTCGATGTTATCCGCGAACCCGCAACGCAGTGAGGGTTCCGTCCTCTCTGCTCAGTCCCCAGTCCTCTGTCCTCCGTTCACTGTTCGCTCCTGTTATCAAAAAAAACAAAATTGGAGATATCAATGAAATCAATGTGTTGCAAGATTAACCATTGTATTTAGCCTGTATTTACAATGTGCTCTTTGAGAACCGAATGATGGTGATCGCGCTTTCGGGTCTGTAGAGGACTTGCACCTCCGAGTGCGTGCGCCCTGCCGGGCGCACAATAAAAAAGGACCTCCGGATAATTCCGGAGACCCTAAAAACGTAAGACCGCAAGCATTAGCCGCAAGCATCAGATTTCTGAATACCCTTAACCTCAATCGGGGCGAGAGGATTTGAGTTTTTGTATGTGTGTGGGCGCGGTGTGTGGTTTTGGATTTTTTCGGCACGTCGGGTAATTCCTCGAGAACGAAGACTCCGTCCAACTTATGTATTGCCGTTTTCGCGGCCTCATCAATCGCATGAAAATAGATTCTCTAATAGCCCGTCAGGTCCATGCCTATCTTATTACCCAGGTGTTTACCCACCTGAGGGTCTTTTTCAAGCTTGGCAAGTTGTTTGGCAACGAGGAGTTTTTGTCTCCCGTCCAATTGCCTGAAATCGCCTCTCGCCTCACCTGGTGAGCTTAACTTTCCAGGTCGGCACGGCTCAGGCCTTCGTCAGCGAGGACGTCATCCAGAGAGTGAACTCCAGGAAGACCCTTGCGCTGCTGAACGAGTTCGTAAACCTGCACGTGCTCGGCAAGCTCTTTAAGCATGTCCCACACTTCGGCCGGGATTATCACTCTCTTCCCATCGTCTATGTATTCAACTTCTATCATGATTTTTCCCTCCTCCGGAGAATGAGTAAATGCGCCCCGGAAGCTCAACTGATTCTAACTCTTTCTCCAGATTCCTGCAAATGATTAGCCGGGGAGGCGCGCAACGGGCTTGCTGTCAACAACCATATCGCGAGAATCTGTTGCTTGCGTGGCATGCTATACAGCAGATACATTTGCCTCTACCCGTGTTCAGACCCTGAGAGCAGAAGATTTACACGCTGAAGATCGGCCTCGGTGTCCACCCCAACTGTGTCATAGGGGGTCTCCACAACGTGAATCGCTACGCCGTTTTGCAGGAAGCGCAGTTGCTCCAGCTTCTCCGCCGATTCCAGGGATGATTCCGGCAGCGAATGAAAAAGGCTGAGCGCTGCCCGCGTGTATGCATAGATTCCTATGTGCTTGTAACGCTTAACGCCTGTGCCATCCCTGTCGAACGGAATCGGGTGACGCGAAAAATAGAGCGCTCGTCCCGAATCGTCAGTTACGACCTTCACATGATTGGGATCCAGTGCAGCGGACTCGTCAATGGCAACTTTGAGGGTCGCCACCTGGGCATCTCCTGTCAGAAACGGCGACACAAGGGCCTCCAAGTGGTCTGGGCGCAGCATTGGTTCGTCCCCCTGGATGTTGATGTAAATGTCCGCGTCAACCCGCTCCATTACCTCTCGCAGCCGGTCCGTTCCAGAAGGATGCCGGCCTGTGAGCATGACGGGGATTCCCTCCCGCCCGCAAAACTGCAGCACCTTTTCGCTGTCCGTGGCTACCAGCAGATCTGTCAGCAGCTTGGATCGACGAGCGTTCCTATAGACCCAGAAGAGCATCGGTTTGCCTGCTACATCCCGCAGTACCTTACCTGGAAGGCGCGTGGAATCGTACCGCGCCGGTATTACCCCCAATATTTTCAAACTTTTACCCATGTCCTTTCCTGCCCTGTTTTTTTAGAGGTCCTGAAGCCTTCTTAACCAGTATCAAATCTCTGCCTGATTGGAACTCCAAACCATTGAGTAATGATCGCCCTTAGCGACCATTCCAGTGCGCCATGGTTCTCTCCCGTTGTCTAGAAATTCCTTTTGAACCTTCCCTGTTTCCTTTTTCAAATGATAAGAAAAAAAGGACCAGTGAATCGCGTGTAAGAGGAGTTTGCTCTATTACAAAACAATATTCGTCATCGCCTCCCGGTATTGAAAAGGAAGAACACTTAATTATCTGATCGAAATCCCATCTCTTAATCATTGAAAAATGCTCTCCAGCGTTGGAAGTGGTGAGGAATGCTTTTCCGGAGTCTTTGGCGCCAGGCCTTAATGGGAAGCATAAATTGATTTGGAGTTTTTACTACTAACTCTGTCAGGATGTCAAATAGTCTTTCGGAGGCCCGATGAAGGCGCCGAAATGATATCTCCCGGGCCCGGAACACTCTCTTTCGCTCAAAATTCGGCAGTCACCTCTTGAGGCATGCGATAGAAATCCTGCTCTATTTAGTTTCCGTCCGGAAACGGTCCTTTTCCGCCTTGGCGGCGTCAATCTTCGGGTTCGCTTGTGCGGCGTACCCATGTACGCCTCCGCGCAACCCCTCGATTTCCTAGCCAAGACGAAAAATGCCTCCTTTCCGAATCGAAAACTGATAGTATCTCATCCGGGGTTTCCGGATGGACACTATTTAGTGTATGTTGACCGGCGAGCGATTTTTTCAGCCCGGCACAGATGAATCGCACGTGAAAGGCGGCCCGAAAAATGGCTGTTGCAACGGACTCTAAATCGAGAATATTTAAAATTGACACTTCGGAAATCAGTGCTGAGGCGATTTGCGATGCTGCTTCCATCTTAAGGTCGGGGGGGCTGGTTTTATACCCGACCGAGACATTCTATGCGCTAGGGGCCTTACCGGCGATTGCAGAAGCGGTGGAGAGGGTTTTTGAAATAAAAGGCAGGGGTCTCGAAAAACCGCTGCCGCTTATCGCGTCGGACCTTCAGGCCGTCTTGTCCGCCGCATCCGAGTGGCCCGAATCGGCCGAGGCGTTGGCGCGCATCTTCTGGCCCGGTCCATTGAGCATCGTCATTCCCGCCGTTGCGTCTCTGCCTGCCGGCCTGCACGCAAGAACCGGCAAAATCGCCGTACGCATCTCCTCTCATCCGGTTGCCTCACTGCTGGCTCAGGCCTCGGGAGGGCTTATCGTTTCAACCAGCGCAAACACGGCAGGAGAATCTCCTCCCAAAAGTCCAGGCGGTATCGCCGCTGAGTTGCTCCTATCGGTTGACGCGTTACTGGATGCGGGGGATTTGCCTGGCGGTTTGCCTTCGGCTATAGTAGATGTTACCGTTCAGCCGGCGGTGCTGATAAGGGCAGGCAAAATTGCCTGGAAAGATATTCGACTGGCGCTTGAACGTAAATCGGGAACCTGAGAAAAACCGGTCTCCACGCCGCGTGTGGTGTGGAGATTGACATCCGGTACGTCGTTAGAGTTCGAGAAGAATCGAAAAGTGCACATACTGATTGCGTTTTTGGTAATATTTTTGATCCTGATCGGCGCTTTTGCAGCCTCTCGTCGCTGGAAGAGGCTGGAGGCCGCCAATACCCGTATTGTGCTCTCCGGCGGTGGAACGGGCGGCCATGTCAACCCGGCTCTGGCCATCGCAGAGGGCATAAAATCTCGTGAGCCCGAAGCCCGGTTTCTTTACATCGGTGTAAAAAATAAAGCTGAAAGTGTAATCGTTAAAAGAGCGGGATATGAGCTTCGCTTTGTCGTCTCGGAGGGATATCCGGGCATTGGTCCTTCTTTTCGAGCTTTGCGTTTTCTCTTTAAGCTCGGCTTCGGAATCACTCAATCCATCATTACTCTGATCGAGTTTGCTCCAAAGTGGATAATTGCGACGGGCGGCTACGTGAGCGCGCCCGTTATTATCGCTGCAATTGTATTGAAAAAGCTTAAAATTGCGCGGGTGCAAATTTTTCTGCATGAGCAGAACAGCATTCCCGGCCAATTGAACGCATTAATGGGAAGGTGGGCTGACAAGGTTCTGCTTACGTTTCCCCAGACCCTTTCTTTTTTCCCGAACGCAACAGTTGTGGGCTATCCTATAAGGGACTCGATAGTTCCTATCCCACCGGAGCAGGCCCGAAAAAGGCTATCCTTCGAAATCCCGCAGGGCCGGGATGTGGTATTCGCTTTTGGAGGATCCCAGGGAGCGCGCACGATAAATCGTGCAATAGTCGATGCTCTTCCTTTCCTTCTGCCATGTAGGGACAGGCTGTTCATAATACACGGCTGCGGCCTCGCCGGCTCTGTTGACTACGATGCGGCGGCGGACACCGAACAGCGGATCGAAAAAACTCTCTCCCCGGAACAAAGGGCTTTGCTGGGGGAGTTATATTACCGGCAGGACTATTTTCACAACATCGCCGAAATTTACTCGGTTAGTTCGCTAATCGTTTGCAGAAGCGGCGCCGGAAGCCTCAACGAAATTTCACGCATCGGGAAACCTGCTTTACTGATCCCGAAAGTCAATCTGCCGGGCGATCACCAGGTGATGAACGCCCGAGCCATGAAAAGCGTCGGAGCCGTCGAGGTACTGTTTGAAGACACCGTTATGGAGAACGGAGAACTGCTGGAGAAGCTGGATGGGGGAGTTCTAGCGCAAAAGGTTTTATCCCTGATCGAAGACCCGGCGCGGCTGCGGCTGATGGGTGAAAACAGCAGGAATTTTCTGAGGCGCAAGGCCATCGAGCGTATATTGAGCGAAATCTATGGAGATATGCGCTTTGTAGATGGCAACGGCCATCAGGCAACACCTTTCAGGGACCTGGCGCGAAACACCCAGCTACTGCAAATGCTTTCCACGGCGTATAGCCTTTCCGGGCGCAGTTTCGACCCGGCTTCGGTGGTGAACGACCCTGACGACCTTGCCTATTACCGTCACAGGGCAGCGGGGCTTCTCAGCCGTAAAGGATGGCAGGACCGTAACCTGGGTGTCAAACTGATCGGTCTTACAAAGTACAGGGAAAAAATCCCGACTCTGCTTAAAATGCTCTGTGACAGGACCCCGGTAAGCAAAATAAAAAGAATTTTCGGAGGAGATTTCGAGCAAGTCGGGTTCATTCGCAGAAACATCGTCCAAGCACTTCAAATTATTGACCATTTCGACTCTGATGTTGAACAGCATTTGCTTGCCGCCATTGAGGATCCGTATTTCGAGGTTCGCACCCAGATTTGCCGCAGCGCCGCTCATTTCGGCCCATTTGTGGCGGGGAAACAGTTATGGATAAAGGGGGTTGTCGAGTGCCTTGAAGATGATTGTTTCGAGGTCGTGATCGAGGCAGCCAGAGCTCTGGGTGAGATAGGGACTGATTGGGAAGCTGCAAAGACGCTCTTTTCCATGAATGAATCGCACTACTGGCAGGTGCGCAACGCGGCCTTGTACGGACTGAAGCGAATGATCGAACGGGGAGTGGTCGAGGCCTCTGACGAGCTGTTCTCCAAGACCTCGTCTTTCATACTGACCTCGACGGATTTCAGGCCGCATTTCGAGATAAAGGAAACATACGCGGCAATCCGGAAGTGCTCAAAAGAGTGCAAATCCGAGCACCATTTGTCTGGTCCAGCCGCTTTATCCGGCCAGGTCTCCAGGAAAATTCAATGATTTACGAAATCTGCAATTTTCTTCTCCCGCTTTCCGAGAGTTTTTCATTCTGCAGGCTGGTGAACTACATTAGCTTCAGGGCTATAATGTCGGCGCTAACTGCGGTCATACTCATTTTCCTTTTCAGCAGGCATTTTATTCTCTTTATCCACAGACACTGCTTTCTGGAACAGGTCCGCGAAACCGGAGTTCGTTCAGCATTCGACAAGAGCGGCACTCCGACAATGGGCGGAGTGCTCATAATCGGGGCCGTACTCGTTTCGATGGCTATCTGGGGCAACTGGCGCAGCCCCTTCATGCTCTGCTCCGTTGCGGGGATGGTCTGGTTCGGACTGCTCGGCCTTTGGGACGACGTGTCCAAAGTGCGGTTGAAAAGCGGGGACAGGGGTCTTTCAGAACGCACCAAGCTCTTTCTGCAGGGGTTTTTCAGCCTTGTATTTGCCTGGATTTGCGTTGGGCCTTACGCGCCCCTTGGAAGTGCGCTTGCCACAAAAGTCTGCGTTCCATTTTACAAATACCCGCTTGCCGACATTGGACCCTGGCTCTACGGGCTGTTCATATTCCTGTTTGTTATCTTTGTTTCCAATGCCGTGAACATAACCGACGGTCTCGATGGTCTTGCAATTACGCCCTCGATTTTCGTAGTCGCCGTGCTGGGCATCTTCGCCTACGTTGAGGGCAACCGGATTTACTCGGGTTATCTCTACTACCCGTTTTTGCGCGGGGCCGGCGAGTTGACGATCTTCGGCGCGGCATTCGTTGGCGCCGGCCTGGGGTTTCTGTGGTATAATGCTTACCCTGCCCAGATCTTTATGGGAGATACGGGTTCGCTTGCCATCGGAGGCACAATGGCTGTGATGTCGGTCCTGTTGAAACAAGAGATGCTTTTCCCTCTATTGGGCGCCTTGTTCATCGCCGAAGCTATCAGCAGCCAGGTGCAGGATAAAATAGGCGTGAAGTGGATCGGACGGCGGATTCTTTTCCGCGCCCCTCTGCACCATAACCTGCAGCATAAGGGGATGGCCGAAACCAAGGTCGTGATACGTCTTTGGATCGTTGCAGGCATTCTCGCTCTCATCTCGCTTGCCACTCTTAAACTGCGATAATTTCTTCCAGCCTTAGCAAATTTGTTTCTCTTTGCAGCCTTTTGCCTAAAGAATCATTAGAATAACCACATACTCGGACCGGATTGTCGAGCCGCCTGATATTGGATGAGCGCCGGTTTGTGTTAAATTTGTGAATCTCAGGAGAAGGGAAAATGAGTAATGTGGCTTTTCGCTTCATGAGCGATGCTCTCAGGAACTGCTGTTCGGGGGTCAAGGCATTCCTGTTCACCCGGTGGTCTCTTGGTTCAGACAGGAAAAGCGCTGCAGCGTACGACATCAATTGCGACCTCTCGGACAAGAACACATTTTTCGCCTGGCAGCGAAATCACATGGCAAACGAGAGAACATTTCTATCGTGGTGCCGCACGGGGATTTCACTAATAGGGTTCGGTTTCCTTATCGAGCGTTTTGACGTTATAATCAGGGAAATGCAATTTATTGCACTCCCGGGCATAAACGGACATATGAATCATGTGCCCAGCACGCGCTATTTGGGAATGGTTGCCTTGGGGCTGGGGGTGGTGATTATAGTCCTTGCCGGGTGGCGCTTCTACTACATCCGTAAGCATATAAACACTGGAGACCCGCGCTTTTCCGTGGTGCCGGACACCTTCCTGTTAAGTTCGGTTCTCCTCACGGTTGCGGCCGCCTTCGTCTTTTTCGCTTTCTATTTTTGAGGTCTGCATATAGAAGTTGTTATCAGCGGGTGCGAACTATCATATCCAGGGCAGAACAACGGGGGAGGCAATGAACGTACTTATCGCCGGCGCGGGGGCGCTTGGCAGTTTGATCGGGGCGCGGCTCTCGAAGACGCGCGCATCCATTTCGCTTTTCAGCACAAACCGCGAGCACATGGAGGCTATTCGGCGGGGCGGACTGGATATCGAGGAACTTGACGGAACTGTACGCAACTATCCGCTTAAGACCTTTTTCGAGGCTGACAAACTCCCACGCAATCCTGATCTCGTGCTTGTCCTGGTAAAGACATATGCGACTCAAACAGCCTTATCGCTCGTGCACGGGGTCTGTTCGGCCTCCACTGTTTTCCTGACCCTGCAGAACGGAATAGGAAACTGGGAGCGGATAGCCGAAATCACAGGCAAAGAGGCCGTCCTTGCGGGCAGCACCGCTCAGGGATCGACTCTTCTCGGACCGGGCTTGATACGTCACGGCGGCAACGGGCCTACTTATATCGGCGAACCTGAGGGGCCTGCATCCGAAAGGGCCAGACGGTTAGTGGAATTATTCCGGGAAGCTGAACTGGTGGCCGAACCGAGCGACGAGGTGGCGAGGCTCATCTGGGAAAAGCTCGTCATAAACGTCGGGATAAACGCGATCACAGGCCTGACCGGCATACGCAACGGCTTCATTGCAGAGATGCCGGAGGCGACCGACCTGTGCCGCTCCGCCGTCGAGGAGGCAATAATCGTGGCCGGGTCGAAAGGTTTTCCATTCGGAGTGGAAATGGTCCAGCGGGTAATCTCGGTCGCCAGGGCTACTGGTCGAAACCGCTCTTCCATGGGTCAGGACGTAGATAAGAAAAAGAAGACCGAGATCGATGCAATAAACGGAGCAGTTGTGCGCTTCGGGAAGGAAGCGGGAATTCCGACCCCGGTCAATGAGACACTCACATCACTGATGAAGGTGCTCGAAGCTCAATACACCAGCCAAAGGACGCCATAGCGGGCTCCGGGAGGCGCCACAGTCGAGACTGATAGACTCCGCGAGCCCGGAGGTGACAGGAAATGGCGGGGATTTAAAATTTTTTTCTTTTTATAAGATTATCTCTGAACTGATATATAATCCCGCCAGTCTTTGGAGGACTGGTTCGGCTTTTGACCGGACATTTCCGGCATCAACCAACCGGGCAGGCGCTATGCCGCTCGAGTCAAAGAGGAGAGAACCAAATGAGCAAAAGAGTAACCGTTCCCGAGATCATTGCGGCCAAAGGCAAGCGTAAGCTGACCGAGCTTACCGCATACGATTACCCTACCGCGTTATGGGCGGACAAGAGCGGAGTCGATATGCTGCTTGTCGGCGACTCGCTTGCGATGGTCGTTTTGGGCCAGGAGGACACCCTTTCAGTCGGAATGACTGAAATGCTCCATCACACCCTGGCGGTCAGCAGGGGGGCAAACCGGGCCTTGGTAATCGGCGATATGCCTTTCATGTCCTATCAGGCGAGCGTGGAACAGGCGCTCATAAATGCCGGCCGTTTTATGAAGGAAGGCAGAGCGAGCGCCGTAAAACTGGAAGGGGGAGCAAGGGTGATCCCACAGGTCAGGGCAATGGTGGAAGCCGGGATTCCGGTGCAGGGCCACCTGGGTCTGACCCCCCAGAGCGCAGCCCAGTTCGGAGGTTTCAAGGTACAGGGAAAAACCGCCGAAGCCGCCAAGGTGTTGATCGATGACGCCCGGGCGCTGGCTGAGGCCGGATGTTTCAGCATAGTCCTCGAGGCCATTCCTTCCTCGATCGCCGAGATGGTCTCCGAGGCCGTGCCGATACCCACTATCGGCATCGGGGCGGGGCCGTCCTGCGATGGGCAGGTGCTCGTTATTCATGATGTGCTGGGGCTTTTCGACAGGTTCGTGCCTCGCTTCGTAAAAAAATACGCAAAGCTTGACGAAGTCATCATAGAAGCACTGGTCAAATACAAAGAAGAGGTGGAGCAGGGCATTTTCCCGGGACCCGAGCATGGGTTCATGATCGACGAACGGGAAGTAGAGAAGCTGGAAAAGTAAAAAGTGAAAAGTGAATAATCAATTGTGAATAGTGAAGGGTGAAAGGTGAAACTTTCACCCTTCGAACTTCACGGTACGCCTCCGCCCATCCCGTTTAAAAACGCTTAAAAAAACACTATTGCCAAATACAGTTCTTTCCTTCCGGGATTACTGTCTATACCTGATTTAAAAAACCGAATCACCGAATTAAATTGTTGTCCAGTTATCACGCCGCTCAAACCCCGTTTACTTTTGCGATCCCCAACCTGAGAGCCAGGTCCCCCCACCTGGCTCTCCTTTTTGTGGCGTTTGGTTGGACAGGATTAACAGAAATGACTATTGATTAGAGAATTTAGGAATTTGGGAATTAATCCCTGAATCCCGCAATTCGCAATCTCTTAATTTTGGTTTTCTTCACGCGTAGACTGGTCATGGACAGGCGGGGGAGAGGGCGAGGAGAAAAGTGTAAAGCGGGAAGCTTTTGCTCCCTGCTCCTTGACATTCGCAAGGAGACTTCATGAAGGTTGTTGTCACAATTATCGTCTTTCTGGCTGTGGCCGCCGGGGCCGGGGCCGTATACGTCTGGTTCGGGTTCTTCAATGTCTCCGCCCGTGTTCCGCACTGGGACATTACTCTTGAAGCCATCGAGGTTTTGCGCGACCGGTCGATTATTGTCAACAGCCGGGATGTAAAAACACCTCCCCTGGCGGACCCGGCGCTGGTGCCCAAAGGGGCGGCCTTATACCAGGAAACGTGCATTTATTGCCACGGGGCCCCGGGGATTTCGGCTCAACCTTTTTCTCAGGGCCTTTACCCCGCCCCGGCGGATTTACTTTCCGGGGCCATACAGAATGAATGGAAAGAGGCGCAACTTTACTGGATTGTGGAAAATGGCCTCAAACTGACCGGAATGCCGGCTTTCGGCTCAAGTTACGAGAAAGACGAAATAGCAGCCATGATAGCTTTCGTCCGGCGGCTCCCCAAAATTTCTCCCGGTGAGTACGCGCAGATGGCAGGATCAAGCAGAGAGTGAAGGGTGAGGGGTGAAGGGTGAAAACTTCACCCTTCACCCTCCAGGCTAGGCCGTACGCCGGCTACTTTTCCCGTTTGACGCTCTCGATAACCACGGGTTTTACCGGCACATTCTGAAATTGTCCGGAGTTTGAAGTCTCAACGGCCTTTATCTTGTCTACGACGTCCATGCCGTCAATAACCTTGCCGAAAACCGCATAGCCGAAACCGGCAGGTGAATTGTCCCTGTGGTTAAGAGACACATTGTCCACGACATTTATGAAGAATTGGCCGGTCGCGCTGTCAACGACCATTGTTCTCGCCATTGCAATAGTACCCCGGTCGTTCTTGAGCTCTGCGCTCGCTTCATTCTTGACGGGGGCATGGGTCGGTTTCTGTTTCATATCCGGTGTAAACCCGCCTCCCTGGATCATGAAATTGCCCATAACCCTATGGAAGATCGTGCCGTCATAGAATCCATCATCCACGTACTGCAGGAAGTTTTTCACTGTTTCAGGGGCTTTGCCGGGCCAGAGTTCGATCTTGATCTGGCCAAGAGACGTCTTCATCAAAACGACCGGGTTTGCGGGCTTGGCGGCGTTTTCTTCCGGACCTGCCGCTGAGGCGAAGCTTTGCAATATCAGCGAACAGCAAGAGATGAGGACGAGCAAAATTGTGTACTTTAAATGAGCCATTTTTTACTCCTTTGGATGAATGTTAAGCATGGACTTGTGGGGCCAAGACCCATGTTTTCCGGTGAACCATTACTCCCAACAAAGCTTACTGCCGCTTAGAGGGCCTGCGTCAGTGGTCGGTCATTGACATTAGAGCCGCGCTTTTGCATATTCACGTCTTAAAAAGAATATACGGCTGCCCGAATCGAGTTGGGGGAATTTAATGATAAAAAAGCTGAGCACAAGGGGCATGGCCCCCGATTATCTCAGGGCAGCGGCTGAACAGTTCTACTCGGCAGATCGAATTGCCGAAATCAGGAAATTCGGGGCCGGAAACATAAACGATACGTACCTTGTGTCCACCACCTCGAAACGAGAAAAATATTTCGTTCTTCAGCGCATAAACCGGCGTGTATTTAGCACGCCTGAATTAATAATGCAAAACCTTCGCGTCTTCTCCGAGCACGTCTCAGAGTCCCTGAGGCGCAATCCGCCGGCCGGCCGCCGCTGGGAAATGCCGCGCCTCCTGCTGACAGCCTGTTCCCAAGACCACTGGATCGACCCCGGCGCTTGCTTTTGGCGCGCACTAAGCTTCATAGAGAATTCGGAATCGTTCGATTCGGTCATCGGCCTCGATCATGCAGTCGAGGTCGGGTATGCCATAGGACTTTTCCACACCCTTGTGAGCGACCTGCCTGCAAACAGGCTAAAGGACACACTGGAAGGCTTTCACATCACCCCTATCTATTTAGGGCGTTATCTGGAGGTGCTGGAAAAACACCGCGCCCCTGCAACCGCCGATGCGGCTTATTGCATGGATTTCATAGACAGGCGCAAAGCGTTCGCGCCCGTTCTGGAAAAGGCCAAAGCGGAGGGGAGATTGCCGCTCCGGATAATTCACGGCGACCCTAAAGTGAGCAATGTAATGATCGATACCGGGACAGGGCTGGCCGTGAGCATCGTGGACCTGGATACCGTCAAGCCCGGCCTGGTTCATTATGATATCGGCGACAGCCTGCGTTCATGCTGCAATCCTCTTGGAGAGGACCCCGGCAAGCCCGATGAAGTCAGGTTCGAGCCTGAACTCTGCAGGGCCTTGCTGCGGGGCTATTTTTCGGTGGCCAAAGGCTTTCTCACCCAAAACGATTTCGAATTTATATACGATTCCATTCGCCTGATAGCCTACGAGCTGGGAGTGAGGTTTTTTACCGACTACCTGGAGGGGGATGTTTATTTCAAGGTGAAGGATCGCCGGCAGAACCTCCGAAGAGCGCTGGTCCAGTTCCGCCTGGCAGAAAGTATCGAGTCGCAGGCCCAAGCTTTGCGCGCGATTATCAGGGAGGTGGTGAAGAGTGAACAGTGAGCAAGGGAGGCCGGCGGCCCGAGTCGGCTGCCGGCCATGAAAGGAGACCGTGCCACATGACGATCCGACTTGTCACACGCCTTCGAGAGGCCTCCCAGGGGCCGGCTTACCGCTGGTGGGTGCTGGCGGCCGTCGAGTGCGGCAACTTCGTGGTCTACATGGATGGCTTCATCGTTACCCTGGCACTGCCTGCGATGGCTCGCCAGTTCGGTGTGGGCATTCACGAAATCAAATGGGTGCTCGTCGCTTACCTCGCTTCCGTGACGATCACCCTGCTGCCGGCCGGCCGCCTGGCGGACCGGTGGGGCCGCAAGCCGGTGACCGTTGTTGGCGTCGCCCTGCTAACGCTCGGTGCGGCGCTGTGCGCACTGGCTCCTACTCTGACGGCGCTTATCGCCTTCCGGGTCCTGCAGGGGCTGGGCGGCGCCCTGGTGCTGGCCAATGTGATGGCCGAGATCACAGCAGTCTTTCCACGGGAGGAACGACGCCGGGCCATGGCTGTCAATGCCTCGGTCCTTGCAATGGGTCAGGTCACCGGCCTGCTCCTCGGGGGCTTCCTGATCGACTGGCTAGGCTGGCGCTCCATCTTCCTGGTCATCCTGGTCATCGGCGGGCTCGGCTTCGTGCTGGACCTGGCGGTGCTCCGCAACCGCACCACCGGGCCCAGCGCGCCGATGGACAGGTGGGGTGGGGTGCTCTCGGTCCTAATCGTCGGGGCTCCCTTTCTGTTGATCGAGCGCCTGTCCCGGGACCTCCTGGACCCGATCGGCCTGGCGTTCTTGCTGGCCGGCCTAATCCTACTCGGGCTGTTCATGGAGGTAGAGCGGCGGTCGGCTTGGCCGCTGCTCGACCTTCGCCTGCTCCGATCGAGGGCCTTCACCTGTGGGGCGATTGCCGCCTCGTTCTACTTCATCGTTGCGACCTTCGGCTACTTTCTGCTGCCGTTGTACGCGCAGGTCGTGCTGGGGCTATCACCTTTTTTCGCCGGCTTGCTCATCGTACCCCTGTCTGTGGCGTTGACGGTATCGAGTCAGCTAGTTGGCCATATGGCCGGTCGGTTCAGCGCCCGCATCGTAAGCACCGCAGGCCTTATTTGCACCAGCACCGGCGTGCTCGGGATGTCACTCCTGGGTCCGAAGGCCTCGTACCCCTACATGGTCGGCCTGTTGGTACTCGCGGGGGTAGGCGGAGGGTTGTTCCACCCGCCCAACAACAGCTCCGTGCTCAGCGCTGTGCCGCCCCAGGACCTGGGCGGGGCCAACGGGTTCTTCACGACGGCCCGCAACTTCGGCCAAGCCATCGGGGCCGCGCTGGCGGCGGTGATCCTCGGCCAGGGGTTGGGGCCCTCAGGAGCGGCGGAAATGCTGGCCCGTGCCCGCGACGCGTTGGCCGGAGGCCCCTCCTTCGACACCTACGTCCAGGCCCAAGCCTTCGCCTTCCGGGTCGGTGCCTCATTGGGACTGGTGGGCGCCGTGATTTCCGCGCTGCGAGGGAGTGAGATCCGGTCAACGCCGCTAATTGGCACAAGAGAGAAGGCGGCAAAGGGGACATCGTAGAACACGGGCGGAACAAGGGCATCGATCGGACATGAAACCACGTGACGCGGATACGGCAGAGACGCTTATGGTCCCTTTGCCGCGAGGTTTCATGCCGCTGATGCCGAGCGTAATGCGATATCTTAGGGGATATGAAATATTCGCATTTTGGCAGGAGCCACAAACTAATCGAGTGGCATTTGCATCAGGAATAGATTTAAAGGGCTCCCCGATAGAAGGCCAGTCTTTTGGCATACGGATGGAATATTCCCACAATAGCTTTCTGTTCCTCGGGGCTTAGAGGGCTGAAGCTTCGGCCTGTTTTGGCAAGCGTTCGAACATGAGAAACGTTGGAGCAGCCGATGATGGCAACAGCGATGGGCTGTGATAAGGCGAATCGAATCAGCATTTCCGGTGTGATGCCCGCGTCCGGCAATATATAGTGGGCGCTGCCAAGCACCTTCATTCCTATAACGGCAATGCCTTTTCCCAGTGCAGCGGGCAACGCCGAATCCATGAATCCGCCAAGTGCCGCCTCGATGGGATTGACAGGCATCATAACGGAATCGATCGGCCATTCCCGTATGGCTTTCTCCAGGATTTTCGGATCGTGATGCCCGGTGACTCCTATAAAGCGCGTTTTCCCATTGCTTTTGGCTTCCACGAAAGCCTCGAGCGCCCCACCGGGACGGGAGATTATTTCAAGGTCTTCCTCGGTTCTTACATCATGGATTTGCCACAGATCCAGGTAATCGATGCCCATGTTCCTGAGCGTTTGATCCAGATCGGCAAGAGCCCCGCTCTTGCTTCTCGTCGCTGACTTGCTGGCTTGAAAAATCCCGGCTCGATCCTCCGGATGTTTCGACCAGACCTGTCCGTAATACATCTCACTTCCTGCATAGGCCCGTGCGCAGTCGAAGTAGTTGATTCCCTGAGCGACGGCTTCCCGGATCACCCTCCAGGCCTCGTCTTCCCGCCCGTAAGTCCTTAACACCCCTTCACCGCCCAATCCTGTGACGGTAACTTGGATGCCGGTCTTTCCAAACGCTCTGGTGGGTATGACACCGATTGGCATGGCTGCATTCCGACTCATCTGGAACTCCTTTTTGCTTATTGAAATTCTCATGGAAACGGGTTCAATATAGCGTCCAATGCGGGGAGGAGAATGGACTCGTGAGAACCGCTATTCGGGAAACGACAAACAAAGGGCAAAAGGGTAGGCAATTCGCTCTCGGATCAGAGCCATCGTGCATCTATATCTCCTGAGGAAATCATTGTGAAAACCCGCGTTGACACCGCTTCTCCACCAACCGTTCGTCGAGAAGGCACTGTATTCAAGATACTGGGGGCAATCAGCTTTTCGCACTTTCTTAACGATATGCTCCAGTCCCTGATTCTGGCAATTTATCCCTTGCTGAAAAGCACGTTTCTTCTGAGCTTCACTCAGATTGGTCTGATCACGTTGACCTATCAGATAACGGCGTCTCTATTGCAACCCCTGGTGGGGCTCTATACGGACCACTACCCGAAACCCTATTCATTGTCCATCGGCATGTGTTGTACCCTGACCGGGCTGATGGTCCTGGCGTTGGCGCCAAATTACAGCATAGTGCTCATTGCCGCCGCCCTGGTCGGCACCGGCTCATCGATCTTTCATCCGGAATCTTCGCGAGTCGCGCGCATGGCCTCCGGTGGGCGATATGGCCTCGCGCAGTCGATCTTCCAGGTTGGAGGCAATACCGGCAGCGCGGCTGGACCATTGCTTGCCGCCTGGATAATCATGCCTCAAGGCCGCGCCAGTCTGGCCTGGTTCTCAGCCGCCGCCTTGCTCGCCGCTTTCGTTTTATGGAAGGTGGGTGGGTGGTATAAGCAACGGCTATTGCAGAGGCAGAAACGGGCCAAATCTCACGAATTCGTGCAGGGGGAACTCCCCGGACGCACCGTGGCAGGAGCGATGATCGTCTTGCTGATACTCATTTTCTCTAAATTCTTCTATCTGGTGAGCCTCAGCAATTACTACACTTTCTACCTGATGAGGAAATTCGAGCTTTCGGTGCAATCAGCCCAGATTCACCTTTTCATCTTTTTGTTCGCGATTGCCGTGGGGACCGTCATTGGCGGGCCGATCGGGGACCGCATCGGCCGCAAACGCGTGATCTGGGCATCTATTCTGGGAGTTGCGCCGTTCACATTGATACTGCCCCACGCAAACCTGGCCTGGAATGGGCCTCTGACTTTTACTATCGGCATTATACTCGCGTCGGCTTTTTCAGCGATTCTAGTCTTCGCACAGGAACTCATGCCGGGAAAGGTGGGGATGGTATCAGGCCTGTTTTTCGGGCTTGCTTTCGGCATGGCGGGCATTGGCGCTGCGGTGCTGGGCAAGCTGGCCGATGCGTATGGCATCGAGTATGTTTATCGACTGTGTGCATTCTTGCCACTGCTCGGGATCTTTACAGCTTTTTTGCCTGACATTCGGAAACCTTCTCACTAGTTATTTTCCGTCCGGAAAGGGTCCTTTTCCGCCCTGGGGCGGTGGGACCGCCAGCCAGGATCGCCACTGCCTGCGGCGGTGGCAGAACCAGGATCTCGACGCTCCGCGAGGCGGTACCCATGTACGCCTCCGCGCAACCCCTTGATTTCCTGCACCTTTCGGTGCGGCGCTGGGCAATCCGGAAATGGCGGGGCGCCAAACTGTACGCGCCAGGACGAAAAATGCCCCCTTCCCGACTCGGAAACTGCTAGTGTCTAATCAGGGGTTTCCGGATGGACACTGTTAAGCACCCGGCGGGCATAGTGATACGTGCTCTGCGACCGGACAAACCAGGGATTTAGAACGGAGGACGGAAATCCGTCCTCCGTCTTCTGTCCTCCGTCAGCGGGCCTTCTCGACGCTTATCGCGAAAAACCTGTACACCCATATCTGGTAGGCAATGACTATGGGCACGAAGACCAGGGCTACTCCGAGCATGATTTCCAATGTCAGGGGACTCGATGATGAGTTGAACGCGCTCAGGCTGAACGCCGGATCGATGCTGGATATGAGCAGATTGGGATACATTCCTCCGACCCCGAAAAGCGTAACCATGACGATGAAAACTGCTGAGGAAAACCAGGCTTTGAGCCATTGCGCCTGCCTGATAAAGAGCATTATCCCGATCAGCGCGCCAACGGCCGCAAGAGGGATAACGAACATGACTGGAGCTTTCATGTAATTGCCATACAGATCGGTTGAGAAGTAGGTGGCTCCCAGGAACACTACCGCCACCACAGCAAGCGCAAACCAGAGATTGCCTGCAAGCCGTCCCGCGCGCTCCTTGAGTGCCCCCTCGGACTTGATCGCCAGCCAAAGAGACCCATGCACCGTGAAGATCAGGGTGAAGAGAATCCCTCCCGCGAGCCCGTACGGGTTTAGCAGTGAAAGAAGAGACCCGTGATAAATTCCGGCTTTATCAATCAAAATACCGCGAAACAGATTGGCGAAAGCCACGCCGAACAGCAACGCCGGACCGAAGTTTCCTATCCACAGCAGGGCGTCCCAGAAGCTTTTCCAGCCCCCTGATGAGAATTTTGACCTGAACTCCATTGCGACGCCGCGAACTATGAGGCAAAACAGGATCAGCAGAAGGGCGGAATAGAGGCTGCTGAACATTACTGCGTAAGTCTTCGGGAATGCGGCGAAAGTAACCCCGCCTGCGGTTATCAGCCAGACCTCGTTCCCGTTCCAGTAAGGTCCCATGCTGTTGTAGACGGCGCGTTTGTCGCTTTCGTTCTTTGCGATGAAGGGGGCCAGGGTGCCAATCCCGAGATCAAAGCCGTCCAGGACGAAATAGACAGCCCACAGAATTCCCCAAAGAGCAAACCAGATCGTCTCAAGCATATCCCACCTCCTCGTCGGCCGCACCGGGCAGGGTAGCCTCTACCGGCCCTTTCCTCGCGTGGTCCCAGATCAGGTAATAAGCCACCATTCCCAGAAAAGAATAGACAAGCACGAATGCCCCAAAAGAGATCGCTACCTGGGATGCCGCAATCGGAGATACCGCATTCGAGGTCTTCATCATCCCGTATACCACCCAGGGCTGTCTCCCCACTTCTGCGACCATCCAACCGAATTCACTGGCCACATAGGGCAGGGGAATAGAAAAGAGGAACACTTTGAGCAGCGCAGGGTGCTCCTCGATTGAATTGCGCCTGAGCCAGCCGATGATTGCCATTACAAGGAAAAAGAACCCGAGTATCACCATTACCCGGAAAGAGATATACGTAAAGGTTACCGGGGGCCTCTCCGATGGTGCAAAAGCTTTCAGACCCTTCACTTCAGACGAGAAATCATGGAACGCCAGCATGCTCAAACCGCCGGGAATTGTGCCGAATTCGACCAGGTTACGCTCGTTGTCCGGATCGGGGATAACGAACAAATGCTCCGGGGCCGATTTTGTTGTCTGCCAGTGCGACTCCATGGCCGCGAGCTTCGTGGGCTGTATTTTAGCGACCTCACCGCCGTGCATATGGCCCTGCACAACCTCAACGATCGTAAAGATCAAGGCCAATGAAACGGCCATACGAAACGATTTCTTAAAAAAAGAAATGTGCTGCTTTCTTAGTAAATGCCAGGCGCTGACGCCCATTACGAAAAAGGCTGAAAGTATATAGGCTGCTGAAACCGTATGTACGATAGTATACCATGCAAAGGGCTGGGTAATAACAGCAATGAGATTGTCCAACTCGGCCCGGCCGTTTCGAATGACGAAGCCTACCGGGTGCTGCATCCAGGAGTTTGCGATCAGAATCCATAGCGCCGAAAGGTTCGAGGACAGCGCCACCAGCCAGATGGTTACCGCGTGGGCCTTCGGTGAGAGCCGCTTCCATCCGAAAGCCCATACCGAGATAAAAGTGGATTCCAGAAAGAAAGCCACTGTCGCTTCAATTGCCAGGAGCGAACCGAAAATATCGCCGACGTACTCCGAGTAGCGTGACCAGTTTGTCCCGAACTGGAACTCGAGCGTTATGCCGGTAACCACCCCGATGGCGAAATTGATCAGGAAAATCTTGCCCCAGAAGCGGGCCATGTTTCTGTACTCTTCGTTTCCGGTCCTGACGTAGGTCGTCTCCATTATCGCCAGCAAGACGGAAAGCCCAAGCGTCAGCGGTACGAACAGGAAATGGAAGAATGTCGCCGCAGCAAACTGGAGCCTGGATAGCATAAGGGTGTCCATATGCTGTCTCCTTTTGATGTGAGAGTGAAACCCAGAAAAAGTTTCCCTTTTAAAGCAGATCGGTAGAAAGGGTTCACCGCAGTTCATCATCATCCGCGCGTATTTCCACCGTGTGGCGGGGACATGATGAACTGCGGTGACCGGGTACCGGCTTCCGGCCATTTCGCCGGGTATAATGCACCGCGGATAGACGTAGGCTAAAAATGCTCATCCATCATGGGATGTGCAATATTTCCAACGTTCACTTTTGCGCTCAAAGGATAATTCTTTGAATCCCGATTTTACTCACATGAGCCCAACGCCGTATTAGTCAGTCTTAGAGAAAGCCCCGGCGGCGGAACCGCAAACCGGGCAGGCGCCGGGCGCCTCATCTGCGCAGGTGTACCCGCAAACCGAACAGACATAATAATCAGTAACTTCGAGAGCCTCCATTTGATCGAGGGCCTGCTGATAAAGCGCCGCATGCTTCATCTCAGCGGAATTGGCAAAGGTGAAACTCCTTCGGGCCTCAGCATGTCCTTCTTCCTCCGCTTTTTCGATCATCGGAGGATACATCTCCATGAATTCAAAGGTCTCACCCGCAATGGCCGCCTTGAGGTTCTCTTCCGTGGTCCCGATCTGCCCCAAAGCCCGGAAATGAGCGAGAGCGTGAACGGTCTCGGCCTCGGCGGCAGCGCGGAAAAGCTTGGCCGCCCGGGGGTATCCTTCCTTTTCCGCCTGCTTTGCAAAGGCCAGATACTTACGATTTGCCTGTGACTCGCCCGCAAAGGCCTTCAGCAGATTCATCTCTGTTACAGAGCTGTTTTTGGATTGCATTTCGATCTCCTTAGTTAAACTTCGTTTAGGTTTTCCTCACTATCCGCAGGAACTTTACCGCAGAGACGGGACATGGGCATTTTCCCATTGACGGATTCCTTTTCTTCCGGCCACATGCCTCTCCTGATATGATCTTCTCTCTCCTGCTCGGCTAGCTTTCTGATCTTGTAAGCCGAGTCCCTGAGAAGTCCGTAGAGGATCCCGCAGCCGACATCTCTCCTGGCCCCGTCACCCAGATCGGCCAGTTCGACCATCATTTCGGTCAACTGGAGTGTCCTTCCAAGCATTTCATTACATGTCTTCATCATTATCCCTCGAAAGCCAGGTTCGCATCCTCTTAATGGCAACGAGCGTACCAAGTGCGCGCAAATGCAGAAAATTGAAATTACTGTGTTATTCCAAGTATTTATTAGGTATAGAAATTTTGCCGAGCGAGGGCCTGCATTAAAAACGAGACACTTTTGAGACAATCGAAGAGTAGGAACTATTGAAGAGAACCAATTAAGATACAGGGAAATAAGCTGTTGGGCAGGTAATGCGAGTGTCTCAAGATACCGTCTGAGACACTTTTGTATCATGAGACAAGTTTTTTGAGGAATCTGGAGCAGGAAGCAAGGAGCATGGAGCAAGAGGCAGGAGTTTCCCAATCCCTCCCTCTTCTCGTTTCTCGTTTTACAATCCCTAAATCCCTAAATCCCTCAATCTCTAAATCCTTCACTTGGAGATTTTTCAATCCTGTTAATCCTGTCAAAATCTCTGAGGCTCTGCGGTCAAATCCTCTCTTGGCGTCTCGTGTCCGGGTCCCTAATCTCTTAAACCCAAAGTGCGGTTAACGGCTGCCTTTTCGAGGAACCGGTACAGAGTGGCGCGGCCCACTCCGAGCAGCTTCGCTGCTTTGGACCTGTTTCCTCCGGCCTTCTCGATGGCTGACGCCACGGCTTCGGGAGTGAGCTGTGGCTTCGGCCCTGGCTTCAAAGTCGTGCAGGTCATCTGACGGATTTCGAGTGGAAGGTGTTCGGTTTCGATAGTGCGTCCCGGTGATTTGACCAAGGCGAAGTGGATTGCGTTTTGCAATTCGCGCACGTTTCCAGGCCAGCCATAATCCATCATAAGCGACAGGGCCTCTTCGGAAAGTCGGGCGGACTTCCGGCCATGGTCGGGGGCCTGCTTCAGGAAATGGGAGGCAAGGAGAGGTATGTCGTTTCTGCGCTCGCGAAGGGGTGGGATGCGGATTGGGACAACGCTCAGGCGGTAATAGAGGTCTTCGCGGAAATTATGCCGTTCCATCTCCCGCCTGAGGTTCTTGTTGGTCGCGCTGATTATGCGTACGTCTACGGAAATGGTCTTCTCGGCGCCAACCCGCTCGAAGCTCCCCTCCTGGAGTACACGCAGGAGCTTCACCTGCATATGCCTGGGGAGCTCTGAAACCTCATCAAGGAAAAGGGTGCCTCCATCAGCCAGCTCGAATCGGCCTTTCTTGTCCCGAATCGCACCTGAAAATGCGCCTTTCACATGGCCGAAAAGCTCGCTCTCCAGCAGCCCTTCCGGGAGGGCCCCGCAGTTTACCGGCACGAAAGGCCCGCCCGCCCTTGGGCTTTCATTGTGGATGGCGGCGGCTACCAACTCTTTGCCGGTCCCGGTCTCGCCGGTTATGTGTACGGGATAATCGGCCGCAGCAAGATTTCTGATTTGCTCGTATACATCGAGCATCCTCCGGTCCCTGCCGACAATTCCCGAAAAACTCGTAAGCTCACCGAGGCGGAGCTGGAGGTTGATCATCTCCGTCAGATCGCGGAAAGCGGCGAGAACGCCGACAAAGGCGCCCTCCTCATCGTACATGCCTGTCACCGACATTTCGATCTGGCGCGTATCGCCCGACCGGGTGGCGGCATTTATGGTATAGGTGTGGTGTCCCAACGACCCGGGGGGCTGGCTGCAAAAGGAACATTTGTTCCCGCAGAAAGGAGATCCGAATACCAGGTGGCAATCCCGTCCGAGCACATTTTCGCGCGAATGCCCGGTAATCTTTTCGGCCGCCCGGTTAAAGAACAGGATTCGCCGATTGAGGTCATGGGCAATAATGCCCTCCATCATGTTATCGAGAACATTTTGAAGGTTCTTTTGCTGAGCGACCAGATTTTCGAGGGTTAGGACCGTCATAAGACTCCCCCCTGAAGAGTGAATAGATTAGTTTCCATCCGGAAAGTGCCCTTTTCCGCCCTGGCTGTGTCAATCTTCGGGTTTTCTTGTGCGGCGTACCTATGTACGCCTCCGCGCAACCCCTCGATTTCCTTGCCAGGACGAAAAATGCCTCCTTTCCGAATTGGAAACTGTTAGTATCTCAGCCGGGGTTTCCGGCTGGACACTAGATTAGTGAATAATAAATATAGTTAAATCCTTCTAATCTCTACGCTCCTGGCGTTCGCTACTCACTACTCACTACTCACTACTCACTAATCACTACTCACTAATCACTACTCACTAATCACTATTCACTGCTCACTACTCACTGCTCGCTGCCTGCTTTCCCTTTGCGCTTGCGCTCATTTTGGCCAGTAACTCGTCCAGTCGTTTAACATCCTCGTGTTTGATCTTCACCTCACGAGCAGCAGCCTCTTTTTGCATCCATATAGTTACAGGGTCTGCATTTTCGGAGGCAAGCGCACCCCATGTAAGCGAGCTCTTTTTCCCAAGGGCATCCACGAATTGAACCGAATTGGGCGCCCCTTCCGGCGGGTTGGAGCCGGGTTCCACGGTCTCGATGTATTCGATATTTTCCATGTAGGCCAGGAAGCTTCTGACCGTCGAAGGCTTTTCAACGGGCTTGGGAGCAGCGGCGCCTTCCTTTGTCCCCCAACTGTTCTCATCGATCCGGACGAGGTTTGCGCTCCCATTTTCCGTTTTCCATGCAATCTCCTTTATGTCCGCAGCTTCCGCCGCGATAACGGAACGGTCGGCTAGCGAGACCACGGATCGCGGGATCGACTCGAGGATTTGGGAGGCAACCAGCACCGGGCCTTCGATTTCGGAGCTGGAGGCAATTGCCTGTTTTTTTGCCTGGTCGGCATCTGCGATATTCAATACGGATGTTTGCCCATCTTTGAGATGCAGCCTTATCTCGACTTGGGCTGAGGACGGCATGGCATCTTTTTCAGCGAAATCCATAGCCCGCAGCCAATGAAGTTCATCAAGCAGGTTTTGGACCTTCCTGGCTTTGATTTCGAGGCCGGGCTGGGCGGTAGATTTCCACTGCTTTGTCCCCTCCTGCTCTTCAAGACTGAATCCATCTCCGCTGCGCCATTTCACATCGACAGCGCGAACCTGGTCGGTCTGCCATCCGAAGAGTTCCTTCCTGCGGAGATTTTTCAGGCTCGGGTTCAAAGCCTCATAAGTTGCACTGGAGATCATGAAGACATCCGCGTTTTCCCCGGTCTTTGCGTATCGTGAGGTTTCAGAAGGGTTTTTTCCTCCCACCTGCAGTTCGAGCCATTCTGTGCCTGACAGAAACCGGATCACAAGAGAGGGCTTATCAAGCCCGAATGCGGCCAGATTATCGGCGGGCTTCTCAATTTTGCGCTCCCGCTCGGTGTCGCGAAGAGCCGAAAAGAAGCCGGCGAATGCCGTCGTGTCGACATCGGCGGCCACAGGCCGGGTAATTCGCCAGTTCTTCTCTCTTACAAGGTGAATTTCGCCGGCCTCCCCCGACCTGATTTCAATTTCATTAACCGGCCCGGCATCGAAAGCAAAAACGAGTTTGGATTGTTTTTCCAGCCGTTCGGCTTCCTTTTGTTTGCTGTCCAACACCAGATAAACGGCGCCGACCAGCAGCAAGACAAGGAAGTATACAGAGGTAGAGCGCCATTTCATCTCTGGGACCTCCTGACCCTGTAGACAGCGAGTCCCGCAATCAGGACCGAAAGCGGAACTATTACAAGAACGAGCCAGAAGATGGTTGTCGCCTCAGCCCTGGTAAGCAGCAAGGGTTTGTAGGTGTTTGGCCTTTCGACCGTGATCAGGTTTGCTTCGTCGGCAAGAAAGCTGATCGTGTTAAGAAAAAAGTCCCCATTTCCATACTGATTAAAGTAGGAGTTTGAGGCAAACAGGGAGTTGCCTGCAACGACAAGTGCGCCGTCTTTTCCCCGGGGGCTGTTCTCATCTTTTTGCCCGGCGTCAGCCGGCTCCTTCTGTCCTGAAATGGTGGCGATCACCACCAGGGGGACCGGACCGGCCAAGTCCTTGTCTTTGTCGAATGCAGCCTTGCCCTCTTTTAGGGCTTCGAGGTTCCGCTCCGCCCATGCGTTGGGGGAAGTGGATGCAAGCACCTGCACTTCGATTCCAGCGGGCGGCTTCGCCGATGGAACCACGGACCTTGCGTCCGGGAAGAAAGTAGGCTGGGCGAAATTGTCTGTAATTTTGTGCGGCCCATATTCCATTACGACAGGCACGCGCTCGCTTGCACCGAATAAACGGCTGAGGTGGTCGATTACCACGTCCTCGCTGATTTCAATCCCGTAGCCCTTAAGAAAATCTTTCAATCCGGTTTCGGTGAGCGGATCGATCATCAGCATGACCTTGCCGCCCCGTGCCAGGTAGTTTTTGATTACCCCCTGTTCCCGTTCGGGAATTTGCTTTTGAGGTCCGGCGATTATCACCGCTGCGGCGTCCGCAGGAATATCTGCCTGTTGAAGCAAGTTGAATTCGGTAACCGTATATTGGTTTTTTCCCAGGGCGGATTTGGCGTTGGAAAAGCTGTCTCGCTCATCAGAGGAAAGAGAACGCTCGCCATGGCCATCGAGGAAGTAGATCTTCTTTTGCTCTTTGCGGGTAAGTTTCAGGAGCGCATTTGTGATGTTTTCTTCATCGGCGGTCTGAACGACCTGTTTTTTATCATATCCTTCAAGGACAATAGTCCCGTAAGTCTTCACTTCGTAACGGCTTGCTATTTCCGGCTGGCTGTCAGGGTCGACGAACTCGTATTTGATGTTCTTGCTGTAGTAGCAGTAGGTATCCAGAAGCTCCTTTATCTTATCCTTGTTTTGAGCGCCGGGACCGCTGGCCGAAATGAAGACTTTTACCGCTATGGGCTTGTCTATTTCGTTGAGGATATTGCGGGTCTGCGCGGAGAGGCTGAAAGATCGAGTTTGGGTGAAGTCCACCCGCAAAGGTTTTCGTTCGGCGATAAGAACCAGCAGAACCAGGATGGCAAGAAAAATAACGGTCGAAACTATGGTATTTGTACCGTAAGCCCATTTATTCATGGTTAACCTCTCCAGCGGAAAGAACTCATCTGTCTAAACGTAAGGAAAAGAAAAAAGACCGAAAAAACAAAGAAGAAGAGAATGTCTCTGGAATCGATCAAGCCTTTGGACAGTCCCTCGAAATGTTTAGAAATCGACACGTATTCCAGAACGCTTCCCAGCGTCGGGCCCGCCCAGGACTTTGCCTCGCCTATGAACCAGAGTACGAGCAGGACACCGAATGTAATAATGGCCGAGATGATCTGGTTGCGAGTGAGGGTGGAGGCGAATGTGCCAAGAGACAGAAAAGCGCATCCCATCATGAACAGCCCTGCGTATCCGCAAAAAATCAGCTTCCAGGCAGGTGTTGCAACCAGCGCTACTGCGATAACACCCGGAAGAGTTGCTGCGATCAAGACGGCAAACGTGGTCAAACATGCGGCAAATTTAGCGACCAGGGCCGCCGCATCGGTCACGGGCCAAGTGAACAGCAGTTCAATTGTACCGGTTTTGCGTTCTTCCGCGTAGAGCCTCATTGTTAAAAGAGGAGCGATAAAGAGTGTAACAATGCTGATGTTCCACAAGAAAGAGCGTAAAAATAACTCAATCATGCTGATCTCTCTGCCGAACTCAGGGTGCTGGGCCACCTGATAGCTGACCAGAATTACCTGCGACAAAATGAAGTTGAAAAAAACCCCCGAAACCAGGAGGAAAATGAAGCCCACCACGTAAAAAATGGGGGACATGAAAATGGCGTAAAGCTCTTTTCTAAAAACGGGCCAAAAACCTTTCATGATTCGGCTCCCTCCTCGGCAGGTTCTTCAGTTACAAGCTGCATGAATATATCCTCAAGGCTAAGTTGCATCTTTTTCAACTCAAGCAGGCCACACCCCTTCTGCACCGCCATGGCCGCAATCTCCGGGCGAATGTCTGAGGATGGGTCGGTCTCTATCACAAACTTGCTTGTTCCATTGCTCACCAGCGAGACTTTCTGCACGCCGGTCATATTTTCAATTGCCTGCGCAAACTCCTGGACCGGGCCGCTCAGTTCCAGTACGATCTTTACCGTTTTCTGGAGCTGGCTGGTAAGGTTGGCCGGACTGTCGGTAGCCACAATCTCCCCTTTGTTGATTATGATCACCCGCTGGCAAAGCTGGGCTACCTCGGGTAGAATGTGGCTGCTCAGAAGGATGGTTCGGTCTTCGCGCAAATCTTGTATAAGGCGCCTTATTTCGATTATGTGTGCCGGATCGAGGCCTATTGTGGGCTCGTCCAGAATCAGCACGGACGGGTCGTTCAAAAGCGCCTGAGCTAGCCCGACCCGCTGGCGGAAACCCTTCGAGAGATTACGGATAATCCTGTGAGCATTCTTTTCGAGTCCGCACGCAGAGGTGACGCGGCTGAGTTCTGCGTTGATTCTCTTTGCCTCAACTCCTTTGGAGCCAGCCGCGAACCGCAGAAACCGTCTCACCGTAAGGTCGTTGTAAAGCGGAACGCTTTCAGGCAGATAGCCGATTTTTTTTCTGATCTGCAAAGAGTTCTCCATAACATCGAGGCCTTCTACCCGGGCCATCCCCGATGATGGAGGCATATAGCAGGTCAGAATGCGAAGGGTGGTCGATTTCCCGGCCCCATTGGGCCCAAGGAAGCCGACCACTTCACCTTTTTCGATTTGAAACGAAACATTCCTCAAGGCCCCAATAGGACCATAGAATTTTGTCAGTCCTTCGGCTTCGATCATACCAGCTCCTAAAAAGATAGACTTTATATAGCTGCAACGTTGACGTAATTAGCTAACTCCAGCACCCGGCGCCGCCCGGGATAAAATTCGTGTCTAACGGCCACGCTGCGCTCTTGAAGGCATGGCTCCAAATTGATCCCCATGTGCTTATGGGTGGTTCTATGAGCGGAGTTTGGTTCGGTATCAGGGACTCACGGGACGATAATCCTGTGCTGTCGAGCGTCCCGGACGGTTCTGGTTCCAAGGGAGGCTGTGCATGCCTGGCATAAATACTCGTGCAACTCGCCGTCCGGGAGAACGAGTAAAAGCCGGCTGTGAACCGGCATAGCTCTCTTGCACCTCGGACAATAAAGGGCTGATGCCCTGAATTCTTCAAACTGGCTTTGAGCGGCGGCGGGTGTCACGCTCGAACTCCTTAACCCGTGCTGCCCGATGCCGAGTCTTTATCGGGCTCTTTGTGCCGGTTCCAAGGCCACTTCTTACCCTTGCTCCGGTCTTTTTCTCTTTCCAACTCCATGAACTCCTTCAACAATTCTTCCTGGCGGGGTGTAATGAGTTTTGGGATTTTTACTTCGACCTCTATAAAAAGGTCTCCTCGGCCGTATCCCCTCAATTTCGGGACACCTTCGCCGGTGAAGCGAACTACCGCCCCGGGCTGGGTGCCGGGGGCAATCTGCAGGGATTTTGCTCCATCCAGGGTGGGTATCTCGACCGTGTCTCCGAGGATGGCCTGCAAAAAGGAGATGGAGATTTTGCAGTAAAGATTGTCGCCATCGCGCTCGATTTGAGGATGCGGGGTAACTTCGATCCTTACGTAAAGGTCTCCCCCAGCGCCGCTGCGATAGCCGCTTTCACCCTCTCCCCTCAGCCTCAGCCGTGTTCCTGAATCAACTCCTGCAGGCACTTTTACCTGGACGCGTTTCCTTTGCCTGATTCGTCCCTGGCCCTGGCATTGCTTGCACGGAGAGACCAGCACCTTTCCGGTGCCCTGGCACCGGACGCAACTCGTACTGATGCGGAAAAACCCCTGTGACTGGACCACCTGTCCAGAACCCTGGCAAGCAGGGCAGGTTGTTTCCCTGGTTCCGGGTTCAGCCCCGCTGCCGCTGCAGCGAGAGCACCCGACGAAGGTGTCTATTTCGACTTCTTTTTCTGTTCCGGCGACAGCTTCTTCAAAACTAAGATTAAGAGTAACAAGCAGATCATCGCCCGGCCTGGCTGCTGTTCTCTGACGGGTCTGACCGCCAAAGCCGCCGAATGAGAAGAAATCCTGGAAAATGTCTCCAAATGAGCTGAAGATATCCTCAAAACCGCTAAACCCACTGAAGCCCGTCCCCCGCAAGCCTTCATGACCGTATGCGTCATAGAGGCGTCTCTTTTGTGGATCGTGCAAAACCTCGTAAGCCTCGGCGGCTTCCTTGAATCTTTCCTCGGCCTTCTTATCGCCAGGGTTCCGGTCAGGATGGAATTTGAGCGCAAGCTGCCGGTAAGATTTCTTAATCTCATCTTCGCCCGCTTGTCGCGACACTCCCAAAATCTCGTAGTAATCTAACTTCCCCATCTAGACCGGTTTCCTCCTGGAGCCCTTACGGTTATGTACAGGGAATAGTTATCCGGCAGGCGATTAAACCCGTAAACACGATATCCATTTTTGTCAAGCGTAAACCGGCCCGGTACAACATTGCGAAGCGAGTCGCGGGGCATCGGGAAGCCCTTTTTCCGGTTGAACTCTACCCTTTCAGATTCGGACTATTCTGCCTGAGGACTTTCCGGTGGCTGATCTTCCTCGGTATACCCATCCGAAGTTCCATATTCGATAGAAGCGCTGTGGGCAGTGACTTCAGCAAGGATCTCCTGGAGCTCTGCTCTCGCCACGTCCGCCTCCTGGATCGTCGGTTCGGCTGGAAGAGGCCGGGATTCTTCAATCTGACGGATGTTGTCCGAATTTATTGTACCTGCCGCAATCTCCCGCAACGCCAGAACGACTTCCTTGTTAGCCTTGACGTTTTCCAACGTGGGCGGCGCGCCGTGGCGCAACTGCAGAACGCGCCGGACTGCGAGGTGCACCAGAGTAAAGCGGCTGTCCACATTAGCGAGACAATCCTCAACGGTTACCCGAGCCATCAGCAATCTCCCCTCTCTGACATAACTTTAATCGACAGTAACAACAAAAACAGAGGCCATCCGAGTCGATAGCAATGATCGTTTGGAAACGACCGTTGTCAACCGGCCGGACAGCCTGCGCTTTCAAATATCCAATAGTTAAAGTTACTCTTATAAACCCGGCGCAAAGAGTTGGCAACCCAAAAATCCGGTCGGAAATCGCTCCGTTAAAACCATTGCCGCTATAAAAAGATAAAGGTCCGCCCTTCAGGCTGATTGGAGTTGCCGGGACTGTCTCCCTTACTGATCTTTCAAGACTACGGGCCCGAGCTCCTCTTCTTCTGCCTCGCTGAACTCCATCCCTTCATGCCTGGCAAAAGCGGGTGGCAGCCTATCGGTGTATATGTCGCCGCCCCCGCCCAGGATATCTGCGTAATTATCAATGCCCAGGTCGCTCATCCATAAAGGCCTTTTCTGCTTCCTGAGCTCCGTTATATTAAGTTCGTGCATATTGAGATTTTCCATTGTCAATCTCCGTCGTTATCACGTGATATCGAGTTGTCTGATGGTTAGACGAATGGCGAGAAACTGCGGAACCATTCGTTCCATAAAGATAAGCACGCGCGATCAGTGGTGTCAAACTGAGATGGTGCATGCGAGATCCGAGGCGGCGAATGAAAAACCAAAGGCGGGAGGCCTTCATCCTGTGAATTCCGATATCCGTCCTCGTATGGGAGACTCTATAGAACACTAAGCAGAAGAACCTGATTTCCATTGCGCGCCCCTTAGCGATGTAACCCGCGAAGCGCGGAAGGCGCCACGCTCATTCTCGACGCTCTCCCTGACCTGTCAATGACCAGAGACGGGGCTGCCAGCCGGGTGCCTTCGATCTCGGGTATACGCTCCGGGCGTTTTACCGCCCGACGATGATTTTTCCACGCATTCCGAGAGTGGAATGAAAAGTCTTGTTGCAGTAAAACTTGTAGACTCCCGGCTCAGGCAATTCCACGTTAAAGATGACGCTTCCGCCTGGATGAGGGTCAACGCTTTTGAGGATTTTCCCGCGAAGGTCCTTCAGCGTGAAGTTGTGTACCGAGTGGGAGACATTTTTGACTTCGATGGCCACCAGGCCCGGTTTTTGTACATGGATTTCATTGGGCGAGAACTTATAATTGCCGGCTTCAATCGTTATCATGTTCCCCCCGCTGCTCATCGGCGCGGCGGTCTGAACCTTACCCCTGCCCGCGCATCCCGCGAGGGCCGCGATCACCACTAGAATGACAAATACCGATCCTTTTGAATCTGGACGCATACTCTGGCTCCATATTGGTTAGGTTTCACGCAGCCCGGTTTTTGGGCTATCATAAACTAGTGAGTATCCTTCCGCAAACATCGGATGAAGGCAGGAGAATTTCACCTTATAAGAACTCCATGCCCCGCAAGGTTTCTGTTCGGGAAGGAGGCATAATCCGGTCATGTTACCGGCGTTTAGCCGAAAGGGGTACCGCCTCGAGGGTGGGTGGGCGGCTGTCGAGATCCTGGCTGCGGCCCCGTCGCCTGCCGGCAGTTTTAAGTATTTTCGGATGGACAGCCGCCAAACCGCCGGTGCATGGATGCATGGCGGAACAAAAGCGATTATAATTGGAACGAAAACGGTGGAATATTCAAACCATTGGGCTAAAAATATCACTTCAGGATCTGAAGATGGAAAAAGGCGTACGCATTGCCGACCTGTTTGGGAATGAACATGGAAGCGTGGGCAAAAGAGTTGTGGTACAGGGCTGGGTCAGGACGAAGCGCGACTCGAAGGCCGGTATCAGTTTCATCGAGCTGAACGACGGTTCCTGCCTGAAAAGCCTCCAGGTGATAGCAGAACTGGACCGCCGGGATTACAGCGAGTTGCTTAATAAAATCACAACCGGGAGCGCCATTCTGGCCGAAGGGACCGTGTCGGCCTCTCCGGGGAAAGAGCAGAGCATCGAGCTGCGGGCCGAACGAATCCATCTGTATGGCTGGGCAGACCCGGCACGCTATCCTTTGCAGAAAAAGAGACACTCCTTCGAGTATCTGCGGCAGATCGCGCACCTTCGTCCCAGGACCAACACGATAGGGGCGGCGGCAAGAGTTCGCAGCAGGCTGAGCTACGCAATTCACCGATTCTTCCAGGATCTCGGTTTTCACTATATTCATACACCGATAATTACCGCAAGCGACTGTGAAGGAGCCGGAGAGATCTTCCGCGTAACTACTCTCGACCCGACTCACCCCGGCAATACGGAGAGTGAGGAAGCATACCGGAACGATTTTTTTGGAAGGCCTGCCTTTCTCACCGTGAGCGGTCAGCTTCAGGCCGAGATTTATGCCCTGGCCCTCGGAAGGGTATATACTTTCGGTCCCACTTTCAGGGCGGAGAATTCCAATACCAGCCGACATCTTGCCGAGTTTTGGATGGTGGAACCGGAAATGGCTTTCTGCGACCTTGAGGACGACATCGATATGGCGCAGGCTTTCATCAAAAAACTGGTCGGAGTGGTCCTCAACGACTGCGGTGAGGAGCTAGAGTTTTTTGCTCGCTTCATCGAGCCGGAATTGATGGGCCGTCTTCAAACCGTTGCCGGATCAGCCTTCGAGGTGCTCACCTATACCGAAGCGGTCGATATCCTCAAGAAATCTGCAGAGCAATTTACCTTTCCAGTTGAGTGGGGACATGACCTTCAGGCCGAGCACGAACGCCATCTTACTGAGAGGGTTTTTAAAAAGCCGGTGGTGATAGTCAACTTTCCCAGATCTCTCAAGCCTTTTTACATGCGTGTCAACGATGACGAAAAAACCGTGGCTGCCATGGACATACTGGTTCCTGGAATCGGCGAGATAATTGGCGGGTCCCAGAGGGAAGAACGGCTCGAAATGCTGCTCGAACAGATGCGACTCAAAGGGATTTCGATCGACGACTACCGATGGTACATCGAACTTCGGGAATTCGGTTCGGTTCCTCACTCCGGGTTCGGCCTGGGACTCGAGCGCCTGGTGCAATTCGTTACCGGTATCCCGAACATCCGCGAGGTTGTTCCCTTCCCGAGAACACCCGGGCACGCGGAGTTCTAAAGCTCATGCGCATGCTGTGCACCAATTATTCGCCGGCAAGAATTTCATGGAAGTCAAAGATCCGAGCCTCTCGAAATTTTATTCTTAAAATCTGAACCTTATTCCCTTCAATCTTTTTCATCGCTCACGCATCCTTTGCGCAAACGTCATTTAATATTTAAGTTATTGATTATGAAAAGATAAACTGGTTTTTGACGAAGGAGGCAAACATGGGCGCCAGACTTTTGCTTGTTGTGTTGTTGACATTGGCCGCCGGCCTTTGGCGGTTCGCCGGGACTGCCTACTCCGAGGATTACTATATCTGTTCTGCACCGGACGGCACCTACTTTGAGTCGGTTATCCCGTGCGATAACTATTACGATTACGATTACGATTACCCCGGAATGGGATATTTCAATTTTGATTTCGATCGCCACCACGGCCACGACCGTGACGTAGACAGAGATTCCGGTTTCCGCAGCCACGGCGACGGTGATGGAAAAAGCGTAGAACATGGCGGCGGAATGCGAGGCGGCGGCGCAACACATGGTGGCGGAGGCCACGAGGGGCATTAGCAAAGAAGAGTGAAGGCAGGGTGAAGGAAGAGCGAAAATTTCACTTTCCCAACTTTAACTTCCGTTAGAATCCTACGTTGGTATTGGTAATTGCCCCAAACCCGCTATCGCTCACCTTCCACTGTTTTTCCTTTTCGATGAAGTACCATTTCTGGGTGAAGGTGACGGTCTGCAGGGTCGGCGATTCAAAACGCCAGAATTGGAATTGCAGGATTGCTTTGGCCGTATGACTTTTATCTTTAAATTCGACTTCCCTTAAATTGAAGTCAGTGATGCGGACTTTACCTTTAAGTTTGTCCGTCACGGCCCAGAAGCGTTCTTTTTTGTCTGCAGGCACGTAAGCGGCCGCCTCGGCATAATCCTCCCACCTGAAGGCGCCGTTGAAGATATCGACTGAGAGCTTCAGCGAATTCTCGGATTTCTTTTCCTGGCCACCCGTAGAGGCGCATGACGTAACGAGCACCGCCAAAAACAGGATAAAAGGGAGCCAAAGTTTTCTCGAACCGGTTTTTTCAGTTTGTGTCATAGTCTCTCCATAAAAAATCCGAATCGGGCACTGCCTGAGTCTCACCCGATTTTTCCGGATGGACAGTTTGCTATTGTCGTACAGAAGAATCCCCCGATCAAGCTAATTTCATTGCAATTTTTTGATCGAAAAAATCTGCTCCCCGAGGATTCATTTAAGTATTATTCGGACATTTAATCGGTTAAAATGAGGGCATCTGAACTATCCCCACACAGAGCGAATTCAATGACCCAATATGTCTGGTGCAAAAACTATGAGTGCAGGATTCCTGCATTCCGATGCATTCTGTGCAGGCTGGACTGCTATGAAGTGCGAGGGCGCGCCCGGGAGGGTGAAATAATCCAGGCCTTCGAGTTATTAAGAAATTCCGGAAGATTCAAGGAGAGTTTTGTGATGAAACGCAAGGACAACGCCGAAGTTATCAAGAGCCAGCTTTCCTTTTTCGAAAGGAACGGAAAAGAGCAAGCAGTGGAAACAGCCGAACCAAAAAACGGTAATAACGTCTTTCTTCTGGACAACGGCAGGATCGAGCCTTTTTCCTCAGATGCATACACAGCTTCCACCCTTTACCAGGCGGTCGATTCCTTCAGCGTCGAGTGCAGATTGGTTCGGCCCGAAGAGCCGGGCAACATGGTGTTTGAAGGCAAGAAACCATCCAGAAAGACCGTGCCCATTTTGGTCAGGAAAGACGGAGAGTGTGACCTTTTGGCCTCATGGGAAGAACTGGAATCGGAGCCCTCCAGGCTTGCTAACGTCGACGAGGTAGTCGGAGCAATGCCTGTTAAGCAGGTTTTCGTTCTCAAAAGAAAATAGGCCAGCCATCTTACTCACGCATCCCGGCCGGTTTTCGATGGCGAGCGGCAGAGTAGGCTCCGTGCTCGTCATGGAGCTGAGTTCAACCAGCCGGCGCCCACCTCGAAAGGTGGTGGTATTTTGGGTCCGAGCCTCACTGGCGGTTACTCGATCTTGCCGGCATTGTAAGCGTGGGCTTGAGTTACTGCTTTATGACTTCGATTTCGAAGAGAAGCGGCCAAAGCTTGCCGGTAACGAAGATCCTGTCTTTTTCCGCATCGTAGGCGATCCCGTTCAGGGCCGCCTCGGGGTTGCTCGCGGGCGGCAATTCCCCACGCAAAGCCGACATATCTATCCAGCCGGTGACTTTACCCGTTTTGGGGGATATTTTTGCAACGAAATCATCATGCCAGACATTGGCAAAGATTTCGCCTTTTATGAATTCGAGTTCATTTAAGAGGGGGACCGGGTTGCCCATGTCCAGCACACGCAACGAACGTTGCCGGACCAGTGTTTTGGGATCCAGAAATATGAGATCTTCAGTACCGTTGCTCATTACCAGGCTCTTTCCGACAGTGGTCAGCCCCCAGCCTTCCCCGGAATAACTGAATTCCCGTTTGACTGCAAAGCCGTCCAGGTCATATACGAACCCTTTCCGAGACTTCCATGTGAGCTGGAAGAGAGACCCCTTCCACAGAGTCAGCCCTTCGCCGAAGTACTGGTACGGCAGGTCGTATTTTTTGAGCACGCGGCCGGTTTCCAGTTCCACCTGCCGCAGACTCGACTCGCCGTTCAAGCCCGTGCTTTCGTAAAGGAACCCGTTGGCAAATATCAGCCCCTGAGTGAATGCGCCGGGATCGTGTGGATACCTTTTGAGGATTCTAACCTTAAACAAAGGAGCAAGATGAGGATGGGGGGAGGATGGCGGTTCCGTTTCCGCATCCATGGCCAAGGCGGATTGGATGCACAAAACCCGGTCCATTCCGGGTGAGATTTCGTGCAGGCTGATTGCCGAAAAAAGGTTCGCCAAGACATAGAACAGGACGACAGCAATTTTAATCATGAGATTTGCGGCCATTGACCGTGCCTCTTCCTACACTGTGGTAGCTGAATCCAAGCTGCTGCATCGCAGCCGGCCTGTAAACGTTACGAAGATCAACGAACACAGGGCTTCTGAGAGCGCTTTTTATGCGAAGCAGATCGAGCGCACGGTATTCGTTCCATTCCGTCATCAGCACCACGGCATCAGCGTCCTGGCATGCTTCATATGGATTTTGGCAAAATTTTACGCCGGCCAGTAATTTGGCTGCCTCGTCCATCGCCTGGGGGTCATGAGCGCGAACAGAAGCACCGTGTTCAACCAGCTTGGAGATAATGGTAATGGCCGGAGCGTCCCTCACGTCGTCTGTTTCAGGCTTGAATGCGAGGCCAAGGACAGCGACGGTTTTCCCGCCCTCATGTCCGCCAAGCGCCTGCCGGATTTTTCGAGTCATGCGAGCCTTCTGGGCGGCATTAACTTCGATTACCGCCTCAACAATCCGGAAAGCCACCCCGTTTTCCTGGGCTATTCTGAGCAGGGCCTGAGTGTCTTTTGGAAAGCACGAGCCGCCATAGCCAGGTCCGGCGTGAAGAAATTTTTTACCTATCCTTCCGTCAAGACCTATGCCCCTGGCTACGTCCTGGACGTTGCCGCCGATTTCCTCACAAAGGTTGGCGACCTCGTTTATGAAGCTGATCTTGGCGGCCAGGAAGGCGTTAGCCGCGTATTTTATAAGCTCTGCGGTCTCGATTGTAGTTATGACAAAGGGGGTTTCGATCAAATAGAGTGGCCTGTAGACTGATTGAAGCACATCTTCGGCCCTTTTAGAATCGACTCCCATAACGACCCGGTCAGGACGCATGAAATCGTTGATAGCAGCCCCCTCCCGAAGGAACTCCGGGTTGCTGGCAACGTCGAAAGTGGCCGAAGGATTGGTTTCAGAGATAACCCTTTTGACCTGCGCGGCGGTACCTACCGGGACCGTACTCTTGTTCACCACGACCGTGTAATCGCGAAGATGAGGAGCCATCTGGCGGGCGGCTTCATAGACATATGAAAGATCGGCATAACCGTCGCCGCGCCGCGAAGCCGGAGTCCCCACCGAAATGAATACGACTTCGGCCTCGGGAACGCCGGGGTCGTATTCTGTTGAGAAAATGAGACGACCCGCCTGCGAATTCTTTTTTATTATCGCCTCCAGGCCCGGCTCATAAATGGGAATTTGCCCTTCTCTGAGTCGCATAATTTTCGGTTCATCATAATCGATGCAGGTGACCTCGTGCCCGAATTCGGCAAAGCAGGCCCCGCTCACCAATCCAACGTAACCCGTCCCTATGACAGCTATTTTCATGAAATGAACCCTTTACAGGCGTTGACATAACGGCCGGCAGGCCGAAAACGAATCGAGCCGATCCACCGAGTTGCCGACTCGGCGGAGCTTTACTTAGCAATTCTGTGAAATAAACTCAACAGCTAACAATGCGCTTGAGGGCAAAGCCGTTCCTTTAGCAAGGTGAATCGTGACTGGATGCGGTTGTTTTTGACCGCGATTGCGAGTGCTTTCTTCGAACCCACTATCACCACCAGTTTCCTTGCCCTGGTTACCGCGGTATAGAGCAGGTTGCGCTGGAGCATCATGAAGTGTTGGGTTAGCAGAGGGAAGACTACCGCAGGGTATTCGCTACCCTGCGATTTATGAATGCTTATGGCGTAGGCGTGCACGAGTTCCTCGAGTTCGGAAAAATCGTATTTTACGCTCCGGCCGTCGAATTCAACCCGGATTTCCCCGTCTTCATGGTCGATCCTTCGAATGCGGCCAATGTCTCCGTTGAACACATCCTTGTCGTAGTCGTTCCTTATCTGCATCACTTTATCATTCACGCGGAAAGTGCGGCCTGCTGACTCCAGCGTTATCCCCCTTGGATTGAGGGCGTTCTGGAGAGCGAAATTAAGGTTTTCCGATCCGACTTCTCCACGGTGCATGGGGCTAAGCACCTGGACATCCTCCATGGGATCGAGCCCGAAGCGCCGCGGAATCCTCTCAGTGCAGAGCTGGACTATCGTGTTCAAGGCCTCTTGCGGGTCTTCTCTATTTATGAAGTAGAAATCCTGATTGTGGCCGCTGTCGGCCTGCAGGTCGGGAAAGGCCCCCTGCCGGATGAGATGCGCATTTGTAATGATCCGGCTTTGTCTGGCCTGCCTGAATATCTCTGTCAAACGGACTACGGGGAATCTGCCCGATTCGATAATATCGCCGAGCACCTTTCCGGGACCTACGGACGGAAGCTGGTCGGCATCGCCCACCAGGACTAGAACCGATTGCGAGGGGACGGCCTTGAGCAAGTGGTTGGCAATTACTATGTCCATCATGGAAATCTCGTCCACGATTACGAGGTCGGCGGGAAGGGGTTTGTGTTCGTTTCGCTGAAACCCTCCAATCTGAGGACTGAACTCGAGCAGCCTGTGAATCGTGGCGGCGGGATGCCCTGTGGACTCTGCGAGCCTCTTTGCAGCTCGGCCCGTGGGCGCCGCCAGGCTGACGCGCGCCCCGATACGCTCATATATGGCAAGAATTGCCCGGATAAGGGTGGTTTTTCCGGTACCAGGTCCTCCCGTTATTATGATGACTTTTTCGCGCAGGGCCAGCTTGACCGCTTCTTCCTGAAGAGGAGCGAGAGAGAAATTCAGGCGCCCGCGAACCCAATCGAGAGCGCCTTGTGAATCTATCCAGGGTTGCAGCCTCCGGTAGCGCTGGATAGCGTCAAGTCGCCCGGCCGCGCCGACTTCAGAGGCGTGTATGGGGCGCAGGTAGATCGCCCACTCATCTCCGAACAGCCCGGAAGCGGCGGGTGCAAGTTTTTCCTCCTTGATCCGCGTGTCTGCCTTAAGCCTGGACAACGCTTCTTCCAGGATATGCGTTTCAATCTGGAGTCTGTTGCGGCAAAGTTCCATCAGCAAGGCACGGGGCATGCACACATGTCCCTCTTCGGTGGACTCATGTAAAACAAAAAGGATACCCGCTTCTGCTCTGAGGGGGGAGTCTGCCGCAAATCCCAGGTTCGCGGCGAGTTTGTCTGCAGTGAGGAAACCCACTCCAGTAATGTCCATAGCCAGACGATAGGGATTCTCCATTACCATATCGACAGACTGTTGGCCGTAATGTTTAAAAATACGGGATGCGAGGGCCGCGCTCGCCCCGTTGGAGCGCAGGAAGATCATTAGCGAGCGGATTTCTTTTTGCTCCTCCCATGCCTTTTGTATCTGCCCTATGCGGTATTTGCCGATGCCGTCAATCTCCCGGAGACGCTCAATTTGGTTGTCGATGATATCCAGGGTTTTTTCGGCAAAACGTTTGACTATGCGTTCGGCCATCTTGGGTCCGATCCCGCGTATAAGGCCCGATCCCAGATATTTCCTTATTCCCTGAACCGTTGAAGGCACGGTCGTCTCGTAGCGATCTACTCGAAACTGTCTGCCGAAACGGGCGTGGGTGCTCCATGTCCCTTCCATCAGAAGGGTCTCGCCGAGGCACAGGGAGACAAAATTTCCAACTACGGTGACCAGGTCCCTGTACCCGGGAACTCGGACCTTAATCACGCTGTAGCCATCCTCTTCGGAGGTGAACGTGATCCGTTCAACCAGGCCCTGGAGCTTACCGTTGGTATTTTTGAGCGTATTCTGATTTTCCATTTGCAAAAAGCTGACAAGAGAGAGTGAAATGTTGTATACTTCAGCAACGGGTTTAAAAAAATCGCAATAACTTGTTAACATAAAAGCAGGGGGAAAAACCAGGACAGACAAGGGGCTTTGAAAAACCTTCCGATCCTGTTGTTTTTCGAATTAAACTGAATCTGTCCAGTGATCCTGCGAGGCCCCCAATCTCGGTTAGCTGAGAGGTTGTCCGATGTCCCTTTACATTAAGACCGACGATTATCGCAAACACGGAATAAGCAAATATTCCGACCCAGCCCTGATAAGGGCCGTAGTGCAAAAAGAGCTTAACATAGACCGGGTGTTCGTTTCATTCGTAAATAAGCATGAATATATCAGAGTGGATTTCCTGCGGCCAAGACCACATCGAAGATTCAATAGACGACCAAGCAGGCGGGTCTCTTCCAATTAAGAACCGGGGCGCCTTCGGGCGCCCTTTTTTTGACCGTGAGGCGTCCTGCCCGGCAAAATGGTATTGCCTCTTTCCTGTCGTGAAATTTTCATTATCCAGCAATGACCTCGCCTGGAGCTGTGGTGACAGCGGAACTGCGGATTTTTGCGTACGGGACCCTGAAAAGGGGCTTTCCAAATCATGACGCATACTGTGAAGGTGTGTTGCGGATCTGTCCGGCATGGCTTCATGGAAAGCTCTTCAAGCTCAGTTCTGAAATCCCGGCAATGACGGTGCCCGATGCGGACATTCTAGTGTACGGGACAGCCAGCGTCGCCGCCGACATTGAAACTCAGGAAAAATTCGAATCTTTTTTGACAAGCAGGGGAGCCGAAGGCCCGGGATCTTCATGCGCCTCCAGTTGGGGGAAGGTGCGTGGGGAGTTACTCATATTTAACGATCCGGAAACCAGGCTGCCGCTCCTGGACAGCCTCGAGGAATTCCGGCCGGGGTATACATCAACTTACATAAGGGCGCTTGTGTCCATAACTTTGCCCAGCAGTTCTCAAACCTGCGCGTGGACTTATATTGCCGGATTCGATCCCGCAAGGCTGGAAGAATACGCGGGGGAGAGCTGGGATCGCAGGCTGTATTAGATGCCGGATATTGGAGATCCAAACCAGTTATGGCGAGCGCACCTCATCTGAAAAGACGCGCGGAAGGGGCTCGCTTGATTGTTTCGGGTTCACTTGCTCTTTTTCATGGCATAGTCTTTGGGGACAGTAAACAGCGCAGGGTCCAAAGACTTCTGCTCGATTTTTTTCAGAGTGCTTGCAACAGTTCCGCCCATCACATGATTGACGGTGAAAACGGGGAAACCGTCAAGTTTTTCGACCATGCCGGGGACATCGAGCTGCCTGAGCATTGGATTACGATCCGCGATGGTTCCCACTTTAGCCCCCAGGTTCTTCAGTTCCCGGTAGCCCCGCACATCTTTTGAGACCCAGTATTCTCCGTCCACAATCGCGATACGCACATTATACTTGCGGCACTTGTAGCCGGCGATGGTTTTCAATTCATCCGTGGGAGTAATCCGGGTTTCCATCATGGCTCCTAATATTTCGGCCATTTTCTTTTTATCGCCGACGGCCATACCAGGAAGCCCCGGCAGTTCATTCAAGTTCAGCTCAGTAAAGGTTTTGGCTTTGGTGTCCAGCGTGTAGAGCTGCCGGGCATTGTAGTCCACGATGAAGACCTTGCTATCACCCAATTGCAATCGCCAGGCGTTGTGGGTGAAATAATATTTCAGAATTGAGGTCCCGTCAGGCTGGGTTGGAACATTGGTGGAGACGTTTTCTGTTTCGCAGTAAAGATCGGCGCTGGCCAGGGGAGCGAATAATCCGGTAAACAGGGCGGCAATACCCAGGCACAATGCCCATTTTTTTATTTTCATTCTTTTCCTTTCATTTTTCATATTCGGGTGGTGCAGGATGTGCGCAATATATCCGACTTCATGAACCGGAATCAAGTGCCGGTATCCGGCATCCGGTTATGAGCATCCAATATCAAGCATCGTAGGACTTCATAAATTCTCTGAAGATGATGAGTTTCTGGACGTCCTGAGTACCTTCACCCAGAGAGGAGGCCCATGCGTCCATAGGATATTTGTGAATGGGGTGCTCGAAGATAACCGAGGCCGCCCCGAACAGGTCTGCCGCCCATGTTCCTACAGCCCTTGCCAGGTCGACCGAAAGATATTTAGCGATCGAAGCTCCCAGTCTGAAATCGAGTCCCTGGTCTTTTTCCCAGCATGTTTTCATGAGCATTAACCGGGCGGCTTCAATTTTGCTGTAAAAATCGGCAGCCTCAAAACATTTCGCCTGAAAATCGATCAATCGCTGACCGAAAATCTGCCTTTTTTTTGCGTGTTCGATGCCGCTTCGGAAAGCCCCTTCGGCGGTACCCAGAGTTAGCGCACTGATAGTGATGCGGCTGTTGGTGAATATCTCGAGCACCTGCTGGAGTCCTCGTCCGCGCTTGCCGATCAGGTTGGCCTCCGGCACGAAAACGTCACTGAGCTGAATGCGCGTGAGATCGGACGGAATCCAGACTTCCTTGTGCAGCTTGGAGCGGGTTATTCCTTTGGAGGACAGGTCAACCAGGAACATGGAAATCCGGCTGTTTCGGTGTGCCTCCGGGTCCGAGACCGCCGTAATGAGGGCGAGGTCGCTTATATAGCCGTTGGTTACGTAGGATTTGACCCCGCTGAGGGTCCACCCTCCGTCGACTTTTTTCGCCGTTGAAGCTATTGATGCGACGTCACTTCCGGCGCCCGGTTCGGAATTGCCGAGACAAATCAGGGTTTCGCCTCGAGCGGCGGGAGGAAGGTAGAGATTTTTCTGATCCGGGCTCCCGAAAAGCGTTATTCCCTTTGTGCCGAGTGAGACATGAACCAGAACGGCCACCCCCACGCCGGGCGAGACAGTGCCGAGGTATTCCTGCATGAGGGCTTCTTTGAGCGCCTGCGGCTCGAGGTAACCGTTGCCGTCCGGTTCAAGCCCCAGCCAATCACGGGCGCCAAGTTGCCTGAAAAAGTCTCGAGGAACCTCCTTTTCGGCGTACCATTTACCAAGGTTAGGGGTGAGGCGTTCAGAGAGGAACTTCTTGTAGCTCTTAAGGTTTTCTTCGAATTCGACCGGTATCCGGAAATCCATGTTGAAGCTCCTGTATAGTAGTCTTCCAGCGTCTTTTCGCCACCTGAATCACTACGGTTGCCGCCCCTGAACTACTCCACCGTGCCCGGCTTCACGGCATTTAACGAGTGACACCGTAAATTTGGCCTTTGAGTCGTATTCGGAAAAGGAGAGCGCGCCGCCCATTTCCTTAAGAAGCTTAAATGTCGAAGAAATCCCTGTCCCCTCGCCACCCTCTTCGAACGGCAGAAGCATAAGCTCGGGGTCCCGGAGCTTTTTCCCGGCGACCGGGTTGATTATGTCCACATAGACGCTGTGCTCTCCATAATAGGTCTTTACCGTTATCTCTTTTTGCGAATCCATCATCCCCACGGCGTTTCGCATCATTGCGACAAATACCTGAGTGAGGATGGCCGGGTCGACATGAGCCGTGGGCAGATGGGGATAAAGATCCAAATGGATTTTTACTGCCTCTTTTTTCAGTTCGGGACCGAGCGTTGCGACCGAATCGGTAAGAATCGCATTCACGTGGCATTCTCGTGGCTTGATGTCCACCGGGCGCAGATAATCTCGCAGCCGGCCGAGCATTGTTTCGAGCCTTTCGGTTTCGTGTAAAATGATCTCAGTCTCAGGAGATTCGGGATATTTTTTCTGTAGCCGTCGAGCAAAGCCGCCTATTGAAACAAGCGGATTTCTGATCTCGTGAGCGACTTCAGCGGCTGTGGCGCCCAGCGTCTTGAGCTTTTCTCTTTGCACGAGCGCGGCTTGGGCCTCCTTGAGTTCACGTGTGCGCTCATGCACCATCTCTTCGAGGTGTTCCCGGTATTCCCGGAGTTGCTCATCCGCTTTTTTACGTTCGGTTATGTCCCTGATTATTCCTACATGTCCTCCAATTGCGCCCTGAGATCCCTCGATGGCCGAAAAGGTCCCCTCCACCGGGAAAACTGTTCCGTCTTTTTTTTCCAACTCCCATTCCACCCTCAGAGACCCTTGTTCCAAGGCAGAATGAGCCAGTCTTCCGAAATCGATAAAGCTTTCATCCGAAGGGTGTAATATTCTGACAGACTGCCCGATGATTTCTTCTCTCGAAAAGCCGAAAAGGTCCAGAAAAGCATGGTTGACCGAAACTATATCGCGGTTCCCGTCCACCATGAATATGGCGTCCGAGGTGCCTTCCGCAAGGGCTTTGTAGAGTTCTTCCGACCTTTCCAGGGCTTCTTCAATGCGCTTGCGCCCGGAGATATCCGCGACAAAACCTTCCATTCCGATTAGCCGGCCGTCTTGCGAGTAAATGCCCAGGCCCTGCTCCCGCACCCATTTAATCCGGCCATCGGCGGCCCGGATTCGGTAGATCAGCTTGAAGGGCAGCCTGTCGGCCAACGCACTCTCGGTTTTGGACCTGACCATCTCGCGGTCTTCCTCCAGAACCAGGTCGGTGAGCTTTTTTCGACTCAACGCGGAGACTGGATATCCGGTCAACTCTACGGCCCCGGGGCTAACGAAATCGAGCAGGCAGCCCTCTTCCCCGCAGCGGTAAACCATTCCCGGAAGGTTCTCAAAGAGCGTGTACGGAATCTGCCGGCTCTCGGCGAGTGTTTGTTCGGACTTTTTTATGGAGGAGATGGTCCTGCTGGTGAGCAGATAGATGAACAGGGCAGAGGCGCCGACGAAAACCCAGTCTTTGGCAGTTTGCGCAACGAGCGCCGCCCCGGACCGGCCGAAAATCAAATCCGCCGCCAGATCGGCTGCAATGATCCACAGCGCTCCAGCGGCTGCATAGATCAGCGCTGCTCTGAGTCCACCTTGTGCGGGTGATTGTCCTGGTTTGGTTATAATTTCTTTCAATTGTCCACTGCGACCTTTCGCTTTTAGATCCCGCACATGCGGGAATCCGTTCTTTAAATGTCTTGTAATATTGACGAAGGGACTTTGCAAGGATTGTTGAAAGCAGTTTGAATCCATCTCCGAGAATGCTTATTAATAATATATCGTGTAACCAAGGATCGAGCCCTTATCCGCGCGGTATGAACTTTGTCCGGCGGGGGTTGCTCTGAGATGACCGTCCGAGTTTTTTTTGCGAAGCGAGAAAGGTCAGGGAGAGAAATAATGCCTCTCTATGAATATAGATGCACAGAATGTGGTAACACCTTTGAAAAATTGGTTTTGAGTGAAGGTGAGCCGATTACATGTCCGAAGGGCCACGGCGGCGTGGAGAAGCTGATGTCGTGGTTTAGCATCGAGGTTCCCGACGAAATCTGCGCCAAACTCCCCCGAGGGGAATCAAGGGAGCGTTGCACCGCGTGCAGGCGGGAGCCCACCCAATGCTCGTTGACAGCCTGATACCGGCTCTGCCCTAAAACTCGGTTTACCGCGCTTACCAGGGTCATATGGAGAGGAAGGGACCAATTGCGTCCCGATTCCCTGCCGAGACAGGTTTGCCTTACGAAGCTTCCTCTCAGGGGATTGGAGGCCGGCGGCAAACCATATACTGTTTACATTGCATAGAGCTTTTCGCCCTTTATGACCAGTACATTATTATCCTTCAGAATCCTGATCGCCTCACCGAGATTGTCAAAGCGGAAAATGAGCACTGCATTGGCGCCGCTTTGCTGGACAAAGGCGTACATGTATTCAACGTTGACGTTGGCTTTTTGCAGAATACGCAGGATATGATGAAGCCCTCCCGGCTGGTCGGAAACCTCGACTGCGGCTACGTCGGTCTTGGCCACGGTAAAGCCTGCCTTCTTGAGCTCTTCCTTTGCCTTGTTGTTATCGTTTACTATCAGGCGCAAAATTCCGAAGTCAGAAGTATCCGCGAGTGAGAGCGCCCGAATGTTGATATTGGCCTCGGCCAGAATCCTGGTTACCTCAGCAAGGCGGCCGGCCTTGTTTTCCAAAAAAACGGAAATCTGTTCAACATGGTCCATGGACATCCTCCTTTTAAAAGACGAGCTAAATCTTCCTATGGTCGATTACCCGCTGGGCCTTGCCCTCACTCCGGGCTATTGTTTTGGGTTCCACCAGTTTCACCTTGGCAGACACTCCCAAAAACTCCTTTATGTTCTTTGAGATCTTCTTTTCAATATCCTGTAGAATGCGGACCTCGTCCGAAAAGAATGACTCGCCAACCTCGACCATGACCGTAAGGGTGTCGAGGTTATCCATGCGATCGACTACGAGTTGATAGTGAGGTTCTACCTCCGCCGTTTCCATGAGCACACTTTCGATCTGCGAGGGGAAAACATTCACGCCTCGGATGATGAGCATGTCGTCAGTTCGTCCGCTAACCTTTCGCATGCGCACATGAGTACGGCCGCAGATACAGGGTTCACGGTTAAGCGATGTGACGTCCCGTGTTCGGTATCGGATGATCGGGAAAGCCTCTTTGGTGATCGATGTAAACACGAGTTCACCCTGTTCACCGTTGGGCAGGGTTTCGCCACTTTGGGGATCGATGATCTCTGGTATGAAATGATCTTCAAAGATGTGCAACCCGTTCCTGGCTTCCAGGCATTCGATGGAAACGCCCGGTCCGATTACCTCGCTTAAACCATATATGTCTACGGCCTTCAGGTGGAGTTTTGCTTCAATTTCGGTCCTCATCTCCTCCGACCACGGTTCGGCGCCGAAAATACCCGATTTGAATTTAAGAGTGCTAAAGTCCACGCCGGTTTCTGCTGCGACTTCTGCCAGGTGAAGGGCGTAGGAAGGCGTGCTTGTCAGGATCGTCGGGGCGAAATCCTTCATGATGAGTATCTGGCGCTTGGTATTTCCCCCGGATATGGGGATTACCGATGCGCCCAGCTTTTCAGCCCCGTAGTGTACTCCGAGTCCGCCCGTGAACAGGCCGTAGCCGTATGCGTTATGTATAATGTCGCCTCGAGTTGCGCCCCCTGCCGACAGAGATCGAGCCATCAGCACGGACCATGTCTGAATATCCCGTGCAGTGTAACCAACGACCGTCGGTTTCCCGGTTGTCCCGGAGGAGGCGTGAATGCGGACCACGTTCTCCATCGGGACCGCGAACATCCCGTAAGGGTAGTTGTCCCGCAGGTCCTGTTTCGATGTAAATGGAAGCCGCTTCAAATCTTCCAGCCTATTTATGTCGGACGGCCTTACACCGGCTTCATCGAATTTGCGCCTATAGAAGGCAACCGTGGCGTAGACCCTTTCCACAGTTTCTTTGAGACGGCGGAGTTGAATAGCCTCGATCGCTTCCCTTGGCAGTGTCTCGAATTCAATGTCATAAATCATTCCCCGGACTCCTCTTGCACTGAGAATACCCGTAAGGCGGGTAACAAAAAGGGCTGCGGATTGGAGGAATCCACAGCCCCGGAAAGATGCAAACCATGGCCTCGGCGCTTCTTCGCCCGCCCATGGCTATTATTTTCAAGTTCGGTTCAGATCGCTTCTACTTTTCTTCCACGGGCAGGCTTTCAAAATGAGAACCCGCTAAAAAAGAGGCTGAAGTAGAAAGAGCTGCTTGGCATAATCCCCTCAAATCCCGTTGAAATTGACCTTAAACTATTATCTGCTTGGATCCGGATTGTCAATTAAAATCAATTAGCGTGAATCGGCTTTGCGGTGAGCGGGCACGGAGTTTAGCTGTTGCCGATGTGAAGTGTGATAGAGTATATTTTCGATAACTTATCGAATTGTACGACAAGGGGCAGATGGGATGAAAAAGGATGAGTGCGTAAGGCACGAGCTGGACGAAATGGTTGATTGCATCCGCAATCAGTCCGGTCTCGAAGGGAAGTGGGAAAACCAGCGCAACACTTTGGTTGAAACTCATCCTTATCTCATCGGCTATGCTTTTTTGATCGGCCTTGCCTTGAGCTTCATTCTTTCTCACCTGCTGGTTTTCGCAATATCCTTTCTTTTCCTCTTTTTCATATCTGATTTCATGACCAAAGACGTGCACCGGATCGCCCCCTTCCTGCCCAAGGCCGTGCTCTTTTCGGTCCTGTACATCATGGTAATTTGGGCCATCATACTAATTACTTATAAAGTCGTTCCGATGATGCTGAAGAATCTTCCGGAACTCTCAAACCAGCTCCACGTCGAGATTGTGAAAACGCTCAAAGCGGCAAGCGAGAGATGGAATCTCTCGGCATATGTCGACGTCGATGAATTGAAAGGCTCGATTTTAAAGGCAAGCACGGGCATTTTGCAGTTCCTGGCGACCAGTCTGACTCCACTTTATAAAGGGTTCATTCAGTTCGTTTTTGCGCTGGCAATCAACGTATTTTTCTATTTCGAGTCCGAGAAGGTCGAACAGGCATTCACCCGGAATCCAGACAGCCTTATGAGCTTTTTGTTCAAGTTTTTGCAGATGAGATTGAGAATCTTTTACGTCTATTTCAGGCGGGTCATGGGAGGGCAGGTGATTATCGCCCTCATCAACACCCTGATCTCATCTGTTGTGATCTTCGCACTGGAGCTTCGTCATCCGTTTTTGATGATTTTTGTCGTCTTCTTCTGCGGACTTTTCCCGGTGGTGGGAAATCTGATGTCGAACAGCGTTCTTACGATAAACGCGTTCGTATCTACAGGAATGTGGGGCACGTTAGTCTGCCTGGTCATGCTGGTCGGGGTTCACAAACTGGAGTACATTCTAAATTCCAAGATAATCGGCGGAATCGTGAACCTGCCGATGGCCGTTTCACTGGGTGCGCTGATTTTTTGTGAGGTACTGCTGGGAATTCCCGGCCTGATTTTAGCCATACCTCTTGTGCTCTTCGTTCGACATGAGTTCGAACACATCCGGGGACTTCCTCCAAATCTGCCTGAAGAGGTCGAGCAGGCGCCCAAATTGGCCGGCGCCGCTCTGAGCAGCGCCACTGTGGAGGGCCGGGTCAGCGAGGAACCGGAGGGCACAGGCAGGCTTGCAGGCAAAACCAGGTAAAGCGTCAGAACGGGCACATCCCTTTAACGGAAGCCCATTGCTGCTGTGTGAGTTGAGTCACGGATATCGATCGCTGATTATGCCTACGCACTGAACGCCACCTCGACCATGAAACTGCCTTGAGGAGTTTCGAACGGAACGGCGAGGTGCGGTCCGTTTGCAATATGCACTATAGTGTGGCCCTTTCCCCCGACTATTGTCGGTATTCCAGCCTGGAGAACGATTCCATCTTCGGCGAGCCGCCTTCTGGCATCTCCGCAGATCATGTTGGTAAGTTCCCCTACGGCGTCTCTCACCTCATGATTCAGCTCAGTGAACGGCATTCCCAGGAGGTTCGATGCAATGTCCTTGATACATTGCTCAGTGAAAACCAAAGCCATAGACCCCTGGGCAACACCGGTGATCCCGATGATCGCGGAAACATCTCCGATAGCGAGATCATTCTTCTTGAGAAAGGGCCTGCCGGGCTTGGCATCGATTTGAGCCATTGTTTTCAACACATGCATGGCCGCGGCAAGAAAGGGATTAATCATTTTTACATCCATCGTCTACTCTCCATTACTAACCCTGAGGAATAATCTTCGCGAGTTTTTCGGCGAACACCTCCGGACTGAAGGGTTTGACAACATAGTTGCTGACTTTGGCCTGGATCGCCTCGATAATATTTGCTTTTTGGGCTTCGGCAGTAACCATCATGAAAGGAAGGCCTTGAAGCCGTTTATCCGCCCGCACCCGCTTTAGCAGCTCGAGCCCGGTCATCGTCGGCATGTTCCAGTCTGAGACAATCAGGTCAACTTTAGTGGTCTCCAAAAGCTTGAGCGCCTCAGCGCCATTTTCGGCTTCAAATATCTCTTTGAATTGCAGATCTTTCAGAATTTTTCTTACAATGCGCCGCATTGTAGAAAAATCGTCCACAACCATAGCTACCATGTCCTTGTACGCCATTGGGCCTGATCCTTCCTGCTATTTTTAGTCCAAATCAAAAAGTCGCGAATGGCGCCTCAAGCGCCGCTTTGACCTAGAAAACCAATCCGGTTACTTTTTTAAAAAAATGCATCGGTGCGATGAAATCTCTTTTTTTCAGAAAATGTTGCCTCAAGAGCCGCAGTGGCCAATGTTCGCTTTTGCTACGAGAACTCTTTCAACCTTCTTTTGAACAGTATCGGCAGAAATCCGGGAGGGCTGAAACTAAAATATCACCAGTGTACTAACGAAATAGATGAAGCGTCCCTTTTTTGCCGGCATAATACGGTGAAGCATTAAAGGCGGGATGGTCAAGCTCACGGCGCAAGCCGCAGTGGAATTTCAGTATCCGTAAACTATCAAGCTGGAGATGATTTCGGCAGCAGTGAGGACCGAATAATTATTATATTGCCTGCCTGCAGATCAGCCACTCCTGCTCATTTCACTCTTGGATCAAGTACCTCTCGCACCGTTTTGGCGAGTTGCTCCAGGGTTATCGGCTTCATCAGGAATCCTTGAATCCCGAGATCCTTCGCCTTCTCTGCATCCATGTTATTGCTGAAGCCGGTCATGATTATTACCGGAATCAGAGGTTGAAACCCAATACCCCTATAGAAGGCCCGGTCATGCTTATCGCTCTTAAGAAGACGCAGATGCCGGCCGACAGCCTCCGTGCCGTCATAGCCCGTCAGAGCCGAAAAAGCCGGATTGACATAACCGATGATCCAGTTTGTATCGGTTATGATAACTGCTTCAGCGGTTTGTTCGATCGCTGTCACCAGGCGCATGCGCTCTTCTTCAGACCGTTTGCGCTCGGTGATATCCTCTACAAAGCCTTCGATATATAGAGGCTTCCCCTCTCTATCGCGCACCGCCCAGGCATGAAGGTTACCCGTGAAGATGCTTCCGTCCTTCCGCTTGTATAGATTCTCTGTATGGATAGGCCCCCTGGCATCAAAAATCATGCGCACAATTTCATTTCGGCGCGAAGGATCGGCGTAGAGGTCGTTGGCCACATTTTTTACAAGGCTTTTTGTTTCCTCCGGCGAATCAAAGCCATGCATTCTGGCATAAGCCTGATTCACATTGATGAAGTTGCCCTCGGGGGTAGACCGGAAGATGCCCAGCACGGCGTCTTCAAACAGTCTCCTGTACCTGTCCTCGCTGAGGCGCAGGGACTCCTCTCCTTGTTTGCGCTCGGTGATATCACGAATTACCCCTTCGACTCCGAGGATGTTTCCATGGTCGTCCTTGCGGAATGTGCTTGTGACCGAAACAAAAAGCGGCGAGCCGTCTTTTTTCTTAAGCGTCAACTCATAGTCTCTGACCACACCATCTTTGCGTAAGGCGCGCAGCATTTTGTCACGCTCCCCGGGATACATCCAAAAGCTCTCCACCGGTTTGCCCCGCATATCGTCAAGCGTGTCGTATCCGAAGAGAGCGCGCCCCCTGACGGGCTGAGCATTACAATCGCGCCGCTCTCATCCGTCCGGTAGAAAACGTCTTGCATGTTCATAATCACGCTGCGGTAGCGCTCTTCGCTCTCCCGCAGTTTTTCCTGCGCCAGCTTGCGTTCGGTGATGTCCTGGCAATAGGCAAAAGAAAGTTGGTCGTTGATCATGACCGCATGCAGCGATACCCAGGTCAGGCTCCCATCACGTCTTCTCATGCGATGCTCGGTTTCGACATGCCCTTTTTCGTGTAGGATCTTGAAATCGCGGAGAACCGCCTCCCGATCCTCCTCCGTGTGAAGGTCCAGAATATTCATGCCTGACAAAATGTTGGGTTCATAACCCAGGAGGTTTGCAGCCGAGGGATTAAAATCCAGAAGGCGGCCTGCGCGGTCTGCTACGAACACAGCCAGTGGAGCATGTTCGATGTAGGAGCGAAACTTGGACTCGCTTTCCCGAAGGGCCATCTCCGCCTGTTTGCGCTCGGTGATTTCCCATGCAACGTCCGCCAGGTAGGAGACGACTTCAATGTCCTTGTCGTCGTAATCGGTGGGTTTGTTGCCAATGCCAAGCATGGCCACTACTTTGCCGGTTCGCATGATGGGCACGACAAGCTCCCGGATGACGGCGGCATGTCCTGCGGGCATACCTTAGCGATGCGGCAAAGAGGAGTAATCATTATGGATTACCGGTCTTCTTGCATGGACGCAGTCCGCCCATACACCCGCCCGGTCTATATTGTAGTGCAGCCCTTTGCCTTCAGCCTTACAGAATTCCTTCGTTGTCTGCGTGGACCAAACCTGGAGCGAAAGGGTTTTCCCGTCGCTTTCCACAAAGTGATAAAATCCAAGGGGACTCCCGGTCAGGGCGCCGACTTCATCCAGTGTCTTTTGGAGCAACTCTTCGATGGAATGCGAGGCGGCAAATTCCAATAGACCCAGCCGTATGCGAATCAACTCTTCGGCCCGCTTGCGCGCAGTTATTTCAGTCATGACTCCAGCCCTTCGGGGGTAACCACCTGTCCAGAGATAGATGCCGATGCCTGCCGGCCTTAGATATGTCAGGGACTTCTCAACAATTTAATCACCAACCGGAATAGTCCCGATTGAGCCGGCGCAGCGCCGAATTCTGCTTCCAGGGATCATATTCCACGCCCTCGAAGAAGTTGCCCCCTTGGGCAAAATCGAAATTTGGCAAAAGAGCGAAACTCTTTGTATTGTCTTATCGGTAGAAGCATGAGTTTAGCTTAGAGCAAACATGAGTTGAGTTCGCCCATCTCCTGTTTTCTTTCAGGACCGATCATATAGTTTTTTCTCCGCACAGACCCCCCACAAAGGGTCGGGCTAAGATTCCAAATCATGGTGATCGTACCCTGTCCGGTTGAGAATCGCCCCAAACCGCTCGCCCCCGATGTTGTGGGTGAAATAGATATTCAGGCACCGCTCAATTATGACCAGGACCTTCTCTTTCGAATAGATCCCTTCCAACTCTTTTCCCAGTTGCGGATGGCGGCCAAGTTTGCCGCCTACCATGATGCGCCAGCCCTTTTCTGCTTCCTCCATGGCGCCCGCTGGACATGCGCTGACGCATTTTCCGCACATAACGCATTTACTCCCGTCCATTGCCGGGGCATCCGCATCGGACTCCGCCTTGAGGGCGCTTTCAATGCAGGAAGATGAGCAAGCTCCGCAGCCTGTGCAGGATTCAGCCGAAAGTCGCGGGCGCAACGCTCCGATGATGCCGATATCGACAATTTGAGGACGCGAACATGCATTCGGGCAGTCCGAAATGCAGATGCGGAATTCGTGGTGCATCTTCAATGGGCCACCCACCCGCTCTTTGAGAAAGCCCGCGATATTTCGACCCAAAAGCATCTTTTCGAGTTCATCGGCTAACGTGCCGCTTTCAATAGTGCGGTTTTTACAGCCGTCTGCGCCAAAGCATGTCTCTATGTGGAACCCTTTGGACTCAAGGGCCTTTCCGGAAAGAAATTTCCGCCGGCAATCCTGGACATGGCTCAGCAACACCCGGTTCGAACCTCGCTCTGAAGCTTCTTTCTCGACCTCCCGCCGCACTCTCCCCCGAACAAAGAAAGGGACCCTTTCTACCGCCTTTTCCGCCTCTTCGGTCCAGATCATTCCGTTATCCTTGATTTTAATAAATTCAGCCAACCGGTATTAGTATATCCGAATTTTATGCCGGTCTTTAATTTTGCCTATTGACTTAGATCAAGGTTGGCCCAAAATTAGGTTCGGTGCGGCCACAGGGACTGCCGCGACACCTGCGGGCTAACCGCGCGCGAGGGCCAACGGCCCTCAACCGTCAACATCGGCAAGGCATGAGGCTAAAAGCTGCTCCCTGTATGTTTTTCTCGATCGTAACCGCTCCATATTACCCTTCGATGGATTTAGCCGAAAGGAGGCCCGTAAATGAAAAGAGCGATCAGGGAACTCGCCGCCTCAATAAACAGGACAGACCCGAGCGCTGCTTTTTCTTTCGAGTTATGGGATGGAGAAGTCATAAGATATGGCGACCAGCCGAAAACGACTCTGCTAATCAAGTCTGCAAAAGTTCCGAGGCAGATGTTCAGCAAAGGGTTTCTCGGGTTTGGCGAAGCATATGTCGCGGGCGACCTGGAGGTCGAAGGCGATTTTCAGGAACTGCTGCGGTTGGGCCTGATCGTTCAATTCGACGAAAAAGCCTTCTCCACGTGGCAAAAGATACGGTTCCTTCCTTTTTACCTGAAGACAATGGGCACGGTTGAAAGAGCCAGTGGCAATATAGCATATCACTATGATCTCACAGCGGAATTCTACTCTCTCTTCCTGGACGAGAGCCTCACATATTCCTGCGGCTACTTCAAATATGAGGATGATTCACTCGATCAGGCGCAACGCAACAAGCACGATCATATCGCCCGCAAGCTCATGCTCAGCCCGTCAGATACGCTGATTGACATCGGATGCGGATGGGGCGGGATGCTTCTTCGCTGTGCGCGCAAATACGGCATAAGAGGAGTCGGGGTTACGCTTTCGAGCAACCAGAGCCGATATGGCTCCCAAATGATAGAAGAGTTGGGACTCGGCGAGCAGATCGAGGTGAAGTTGCAGGATTACAGGCTGCTTAGCGGTAAGTTCGACAAGTTCGTATCCATAGGAATGTTTGAGCACGTGGGGAAAAGATTCATTCCTCACTATATGAGAAAGGTGGCCGGGCTGCTGAAAAAGGGCGGGATCGGCCTGCTGCATACCATCGCAAAAGAAGTCGACTCAGCAACAGATGCGTGGATGCTGCGCTATATCTTTCCAGGCGGCTACGTTCCGAGCCTGGCGGAAACGATCCTCGAGATGGGCCGGGCCGGCCTGTGCGTCCTGGAGATCGAGGGACTGCGGCTTCATTACGGCAGGACACTCGACTGCTGGATAGCCAATTTCGAAAGAAACATCGGCAAGGTGCGGGAGATGTTCGACGAGAGGTTCGTACGGATGTGGCGGCTATATCTCAACGCTTCATCCGCTGGATTCAAATACAACGGCACGCGGCTGTACCAGATACTTTTTTCAAATGGTCTGAATAACGACCTGCCGATGGTGCGGGAGTACATGTACCGATCAGATTGAGAAATCCGGTTCTTCCGGCAAACGAGTATCAGCAGATCGAGAAAGGAAAGTATCTGTTTGCCGTTAATTGGGCTTAGGTCTGCAAAGCCTTCCGTATCGTTTTGGGAAAGGGCCTTCTCAAAACTCCCACTTCGGTGATTATTCCGGAAATATATTTGTTGGGTGTGACGTCGAATGCAGGGTTCAGAGCGCCGGCGCCGGCAGGGGCTATGCGTTTACCGTTGAGGTGAGTGACTTCCTTCGGGTCCCTGTGCTCGATGGGGATTCCGCTTCCGTCAGGCAGCCCCGGATCTATGGTCGAACGGGGAGCGGCGACATAGAAGGGGACATCGTGGGTCCTGGCAAGCACCGCCACCATGTAGGTACCGATCTTGTTTGCGGTATCCCCGTTGGCGGCGATTCTGTCAGCGCCCACCACTGCCAGATCGATCCTGCCCTGGCTCATCAGGCTCCCGACTGCATTGTCAGTAATGAGAGTAACGGGGATACCCGCACGCATGAGCTCAAACGCGGTGAGCCTGGCGCCCTGGAGGAACGGCCTGGTTTCGCAGGAAAAGACGCTAATGGTGGGGTCCGTTTCGAAAGCCGCCCGGATTACCCCCACTGCGGTTCCGTAATCTGCGGTGGCAAGCGCACCGGCATTGCAATAAGTGAGAATTCTCGCCCCCTTCGGCACCAGTTCGCGTCCCCATCTTCCGATCTGCAGGTTTGAGACAATGTCCTCGCTCAGAATGGCGTTGGCTTCTTGAAAAATGAGTTCCTGGAGTTCGACAATGGCGGCTTTGGGGTTTTCCACCACAACGGAATACAGCCTTTTGACCGCCCAGCCCAGGTTTGCACCGGTCGGGCGCGCTTCTCTCACTTTATGGCAAATCCTTGAGAATTTTCGCCTGAATTCTTTTGGATCGCCGGTCTGAATGGACCTGGCGCCAAGGGCCAGGGCAAGCGCTCCGGCAACTCCCACGGCGGGAGCCCCCCGTATGGCCATTGTCTTTATTGCGCCTATCACCTGTTCAGGGGTGGTGCAGCGAAGGAATTTTTCCTGGTGCGGCAATATCCTCTGATCGAGTATCGCCACGGCGTCACCATCCCAGTGGATTGGCGGTAACCATTGGTCGGGCATCGAAGTCTCCTGAAGAATTCCTTTGCTTGCAAATAAAACGGGGAAGCCAAACAACCTGGATGCGGCGAAGAGCTTCACAACACTTTTGCGGTCTCGCAGCCCCCTCGGCCTGCGCTTGTCCAATGATACCTCAGCTCATGAGTTTTTTCCTGAGAATTTCATTGGCGAGCTGCGGATTTGCCTTTCCTTTTGTCTTCCTCATGACCTGGCCGACGAAAAAGCCGAAGAGTTTGTCCTTCCCGGCACGGAACTGCTCAACTTCCTTGGGGTTTTCTGAGAGCACCTGTTCGATTGCGGACTCGATTTCCGACTCATCGCTTACCTGCACCAGCCCTTTTTCATCCACGATATGCCGGGCGGACTTGCCGCTTGCGTACATCTGCTCGAAAACTCCCTTGGCGATTTTACCGCTGATCACCCCGGAATAGAGAAGGTCCAAAAGCTCTGCCAGGTTCTCCGGAGATACAGGGCAGTCTTCGATTTCCCGATTATCGCGGTTAAGCTCGCGCAGAAGCTCGGACATTATCCAGTTGCTAAGCGCCTTAGGGTGTGCAAATTTTTTCAGCGCCGCCTCAAAGTAGTTTGCAAGGGGTTTCGATGAGGTCAGCACCTTCGCGTCATAGGGCGGCAGTGCGTACTCCTTGATGAATCGCTCCCGCTTCGCTTCGGGGAGTTCGGGCAGGCTGCTGCGAACCTCCTGGATCCAATCCTGGCTCACCACCACCGGAACCAGGTCGGGGTCCGGAAAATAGCGATAGTCATGCGCCTCTTCCTTGCTGCGCATACTGAGGGTCACATTGCGCCCGGCATCCCAGAGCCTGGTTTCCTGAACGAGAGGTTCGCCGCGCTCCAGCGTGACTTTCTGTCTTCGGATCTCGAATTCCAGGGCCTTCTGCACGTTTTTGAACGAGTTCATGTTCTTGAGTTCGATCTTAGTGCCAAGGCCGCTCGTTCCGGCAGGCCGAAGCGAGATATTTGCGTCGCACCTCATGCTGCCTTCCTCCATGTTGCCGTCGCAAATCTCGAGGTAGCGTAAAATCTCGCGAAGGGTTTTGAGGTAGGCCGCCGCTTCGTCAGGGGTAGCTAAATCCGGTTCACTCACGATCTCGATAAGGGGCACGCCCGTCCTGTTGAAATCGACATAGCTGAGCGGGTGGTATTCGTCATGAGTGAGCTTTCCGGCGTCTTCTTCCATGTGTATCCGGTGTATCCTGATCAGCTTTGGACCACTGGAGCTTTCGATTTCCACCCAGCCTTCGCGGGCAAGGGGAAGCTCGTACTGTGAAATCTGGTATCCTTTGGGAAGGTCCGGGTAGAAGTAGTTTTTCCGAGCAAACCGGGCGAGCGGGGCAATTGAGCAGTGGGTGGCCAAGGCCATCCTGATCGTGTACTCGACGACTGCGCGGTTGAGTACGGGAAGCACCCCCGGCATCCCAAGGCACACGGGGCAGGTGTGGGTATTGGGGCTGGCGCCGAATTTTGTGGAGCACCCGCAGAAAATCTTGCTCGCGGTCTGGAGCTGAGCGTGAATTTCGAGTCCTATCACCGGTTCGTATTCCATCTGCGGCTGGTTTCCTTTCACTAATATTCTGATTAATAGTGTAGTTTATCACACTGAGCCTCGGCATTTCCATCGTTGTCAGCATTGTTTTGAACACTCTGCCCACAAACGTTCGCTTCGCCGAATAGAAGGGCAGGGGAACAGGGTCTTCCGCCTAACAGGCGGTAAGAGAGATGACCAGATAAAAAATGCCTCCTTTCCGAATCGTAAACTGTTAGTCTCTTATCCGGGATTTCCGGACGGAGGCTGGCCTGCGAGCAGCGATTGAGGCCCGGCACCGGCAAACGAATGTTTGACATTGTGAGAACTTTCAATTTAAGAATAGACGGATTCTCAGCAGAGGTTTGACTAAGGCTCTCGTTGGTGAGACGCGGTCTGCACATTATGAAGTTGTTCCGGTAGAGCGAGGAAAAAAAATGAAAATTCATGAGTATCAAGCCAAAGAACTGTTCCAAAAGTTTGGAGTCTCTATCCCTCGAGGGAAAGCGGCCTTCAGCGTTGAGGAAGCCGAGCGGATCGGGGCGGAACTGGGGACTTTCCCGGTTGTGGTAAAAGCTCAAATCCACGCCGGCCGCCGCGGCAAAGGCGGCGGCGTTAAGCTGGCCAAAAACGCGGCTGAAGTTAAACAATTTGCATCCAGCATTCTTGGGATGACCCTTGTAACCCACCAGACGGGTCCTGACGGTAAGGTGGTAAAGAAGCTCCTGGTCGAAGAAGGTCTTCCAATCGCAAAAGAACTCTACCTCAGCGTGCTCCCCGACAGAGGGACCGCGAAGATCGTCTTCATGGCCAGCGAGGCAGGCGGCATGGACATTGAGGAAGTCGCCGCCAAAACGCCTGAGAAGATCATCAAGGTCTATATAGACCCGCTCGTTGGTATGAAGGGATACCATGCTAACGAACTGGCCTACGGGTTGAACCTGACGGGGGACCTGGTAAAGCAGTTTACCGCCATGGTTTCCAAGCTCTACAAGCTTTGCGTTGACTACGACTGCTCACTGGTGGAGATCAATCCCCTGGTCCTGACCAAAGACGACAGGGTCATAGCCCTGGACGGCAAGATCAATTTTGACGACAACGCCCTCTATCGGCACAAGGACATTGTAGAATACCGGGATTTGGACGAGGAAGACCCCTTCGAGGTTGAAGCCTCCAAGTACGATCTTAATTACATCAAGATGCCGGGAGGCAACATCGGCAACATGGTAAACGGCGCAGGCCTGGCCATGGCCACGATGGACCTGATTCAGCAGGCGGGCGCGGCGCCGGCCAACTTTCTCGATGTCGGCGGCGGTGCGAGCGCCCAGCAGGTGGAAAACGGGTTTCGGATCATCTTGGCAGATCCTACGGTCAAGGGCGTGCTCATAAACATTTTCGGCGGCATCCTGCGTTGCGACAGGCTTGCGAACGGTGTTGTCGAAGCGGCAAAAAAAGTAGGAATTAAGGTCCCGATCGTCATCCGGATGGAAGGGACCAATGTTGAAGAGGGCCGGAGAATCCTGAATGAATCCGGGCTCAATCTAATAACGGCAA
>JBKQTS010000156.1:0-35517 GCA_052143075.1 Syntrophobacteraceae bacterium
CCCTTTGCTTGTCACCAACTGCGCGCATGCAGCTTGCCCTCCCTTTGACGAATTTGCGACACAATATCATATGGTTGGAGTGAACGCAGTATAATTTTCACGCATGCTCACGCATAATCCAGGGTAAGAGGTCGAAGTCCGTTTTTCCGTCCTGCGGCCTCACAAAAGCGGCCTCACAAAAGCGGCCTCGCAAGGAATCGGGCGCGAACTTGAAGCGTCAAAGGCGCTTCCACTATGTCCAGCGCGGACCCGAAACGAAGTGAGGGTTCCGGCCACGAACTGGGCACTCACGAAAGCGGCCTCACAAAAAATCGGCCGCGAACTATACGTATAGCGCCTGGTTGCATAACGCTAACCGCGAACCCGAACGTGGTGAGGGTTCGTGCCCGGACTCGAAGCATCGAACTACCGGGTGTAACGTATGGCCCGGACCTGAACGAAGTGAGGGTCCAGCGTCAACCAGCGGTTAGAATATTAAGCCCGGACCTGAACGAAGTGAGGGTGGGCCCTCACAAAAGCGGCCTCACAAAAAATTGGCCGCGAACTTGAAGCATTGTAGGCGCTTTCGAATTGGCCACCGCGAACCCGAACGTGGTGAGGGTTCGTGCCCGGACTCGAAGCATTGGCCGACCGTTATGATGTTCAGCCCGGACCTGAACGTAGTGAGGGTCCAGCATTTTACGCGTGGTCAGAACATTCACCGCGAACCCGCAACGCCGTGAGGGTTCCGCCTTCCGTCCTCCGTTCCTCACTGCATGTCAACGGTCACCGGTGTCCTTATCGCGTTGGTCAAGTGTACCTCTCCATTTGAAAAATACTCAACCTGGCCCTCGAGTATGTTGTAGCTTGCCTTGAGATCGGTCGGCCTGATTCTGACAATCACCCTTCCAGGGACGTCCGTCTTGATCTCTGAGGTTTCGTAGCAAAACGGAGAGGAAGCGGGGCCTGTTGAGGAGGTCCATGGGGCGCACGGGCCGCCCGTACCAAAAGTTCCGCTCATCGCATAGCAGTAAAGAGATGGCGAATAGGAGGAAATCTCAGCGGTCAACCACCGGAAGCAAACCCTCCTGATCTCTTGCGCTCCATTGGAATCGATTGCCAGAATTACGTCATAAGGCAGATCTTCGCGCACATATTCCGGCATCTGGATATCCGTCAGCCTCGCCTCCCCCTCCGAAAGTGCTCTTAACTGAAGAAACTGTGGGCCGGAAGCGCAGGAAGCAAGCAGAAGGATTGCGGCAATGATCACCAAATACCTTTTAGTACTTTTCATCTCTTGCCCTTTCTCGTAAGCGGATATTGAATATGGGAGGTCGAAAATCAGATGCCTGACCGGTTCTGAGATCGGATGTCAAAATCCCCGAATCCGAATTTGACTTTCCTGACCTGAGCCGGGATAGAGTGCTAAGCAAGGCGCCCCTTACAACTGCACGTAAAATAGAGTTTCCAAAAAGGAAAGTCAAATAACATACTCTGAATTCATATCTATCTTCTGAAATCATTCAACATAAAATCTTCCATCCAGCGCTCCCGAACATAAATTTGAATGGCGTTCCCAGACTTTGCCCTCTGTTCAAAAAGGCGATTTTCGTTTATAAATATTGCCTTGCAAGTATTTATATTTCGAGGGCAACATGGAAAACAATCAACAGAAGGGTAAAACGGCCCCGCGGCGCAAAAGCGGGAGCACGAACCAATCCGAAAAAGGAAAACGCGGCGCGGCTGGAACCGCGAAACCAAAGAACGGCAAGCGCTTCGAGATAGATATCTTTCGCGATTGGTGCAAGTCCTGCGGCATCTGTGCTGCGTTTTGCCCGCGAGAATGCATCAAGCTCGACGATGACGGCGCCCCAACCAAGGTTGATTCAGACCGGTGCACCGGGTGCGGGTGGTGCGAGCTGCACTGCCCGGATTTTGCCATAAGCGTGCACCAAAGAAATGGAAAAGCCGGGACGGAGGATGTATGAACCTGGCTTTATGGCACTTGGGCATGCACTTTATCAGCCCTTCGCCCATTATTTGGAGATTAACGCCTGGTCCGAGCGCATGATTCTGCTTCGATCAATAAAGGGGGACCCGGTTTGGCTGCAAAAAGACCTGCTGGACGCCAGCTTCTTCTCCAGGGCAACGAGGCCATAGTCGAGGGTGCACTGGCCGCGGGCTGCCGTTTCTTTGCCGGATACCCCATTACGCCGGCCACCGAAATCAGCGAAGTGATGTCATACAGGCTGCCCGCTGTCGATGGCGCTTTCATCCAGATGGAGGATGAGATAGCAAGCCTGGGCGCTGTTATCGGGGCCTCCCTTGCGGGGGTGAAGTCGATGACCGCGACGAGCGGTCCGGGCTTTTCTTTGATGCAGGAGAACCTCGGTTTTGCCTGCGCGGCCGAGGTCCCGTGCGTAATCGTTAACGTGATGCGCGGAGGTCCAAGCACCGGACTGCCCACCAGAGTCAGCCAGGGCGACGTGATGCAAGCGCGGTGGGGAACTCACGGAGACCACCCGATAATCGTTCTGGCCGCATCCACGACCCAGGATTGTTTCACCACTACAGTGCGTGCATTCAACCTGTCGGAAAAATACCGCACCCCGGTAATCCTGCTGGCCGATGAGGTTGTCGCGCACACGCGTGAAAAGATCTATCTGCCCCGTCCCGAAGAGGTAGAGGTGATCGACCGTATAAGGCCGAATATGCCTCCCGATTGGTACATACCTTACGAGGATAACAGTCGCGGGGTCCCACCAATGAGTGTGTTCGGCGACGGTTACCGGTATCATGTAACCGGGCTGATTCACGATGTGCGTGGATTTCCGACCGAGCGCCAGGACGAGATCACCGCGTTTTTGAACCGCCTTTTCAGAAAGATCACTCAGCACCTCCTCGATATTGGGCAAATAGAGGAAGAAATGACAGAGGACGCGGAGGTATTGGTGATCGCATATGGTTCCGTGGCGCGTTCTGCGCGCCGGGCGGTAAGGGAGGCTCGCGAGAGTGGGGTGAAGGCCGGGCTTATCCAACTCGTCACTCTCTGGCCCTTTCCCAGACAGGCGGTTGAACCGGTGCTTCGGCGAGCCAGGGTGGCGCTTGTCCCGGAACTCAACATGGGGCAGATGTCTCGAGAGGTCAAGAGAGTAAGCCAGGGAGCGACCCGGGTCGAGACGCTGAACAGGGTAGACGGCAATCTGATAACCCCGGGCGAAATCCTGACCCGGCTGACCAGGATGTAACGCCGAGCAGTTTTTAGTTTGAGTTTTTAGTTTTGAGTAAAAAATGGACTATGGGTGAGTATGGCTGGTTCAAGAAGTTATCGGGATTTGGTGGTCTGGCAGAAATCCATGGACTTGGCTGAGAGCATCTATTCCTGCACGCGCTCCTTTCCCGGCGAAGAAATGTATGGGATTATCCGGCAGATGCGCAGGGCTGGGGCATCCGTACCCTCCAATATCGCCGAAGGTCAGGCCAGGAACAATTCAGGTGAATTCCGCCAGTTTCTTGGAATAGCCAGAGGATCAGTTGCGGAATTGGAGACATGGATTCTGCTAAGTGAACGGCTGGGCTATCTGGACTCAGCAAGATCAGAGAATTTGTTGGCTAGCTGCGAGGAAATCCAGAAACTCCTCACAGGCTTGAAAAAATCGCTGAAGCCGAAAGAGTGTAAGTTTTGAGTCGGCGAATGATGCGCAGTTCTGGAACATTCCTAACCGAACTAAAAACTCTTCTTATGGGTAACAAATGAAAACTCAAAACTAAAAACTCAAAACTAAAAACTGGGTCTAAGCAATGGCTGAAGTTACCAGGCTGGTCCATAAATATCTGCGGCACGACAAAAAATTCCCGCACGTCTGGTGCCCTGGATGCGGAAACGGCATCCTGCTCGGCTCCCTTATTCGGGCAATCGACAGAACTGGGCTGGAAAAAGACGAAATCGTCATAGTCTCTGGAATCGGCTGTTCGGGTAGGATATCCGTCTATGTCGATTTCAACACCCTGCACACTACACATGGGCGGGCTCTCACATTTGCAACCGGCATAAAGCTCGGCAACCCCGGGCTCAACGTGATTGTGATAATGGGCGACGGGGACGCTACGGCAATCGGCGGCAATCACTTCATCCATGCCGCTCGCCGCAATCTCGACCTTACCGCCATCGTAGTAAACAACAATATCTACGGAATGACCGGCGGGCAGTATTCCCCGACAACCCCTTACGGAGCGCTCGCTACCACTGCGCTTTACGGAAACATCGAACATGCCTTTTCGATTGCCGAGCTGGCAGTCACGGCGGGGGCCGGCATGGTTTCCAGGGGCACGGTCTTTCATGCTTCGATGCTCGATGAACTGATAGGTAAGGCAATCCTCAAGCGAGGGTTCGCAGTGGTTGAGGCGGTCAGCCACTGCCATACCCAGTACGGAAGAAGAAACCGCATGGGCGGAGCGGTGGAAATGTTGCGCTGGCAGAAGGAATCCGCCGTTCGCGTGGAAAAAGCCAAAGAGATGACCCAAGAGCAGCTCCGGGGAAAATTCACTATCGGTATTCTGGCCGACCGGGACCTGCCGGTTTATACCCAGGAATACGACAAGGTGCGAGCGGCTGCCCGGGCCATGGTGCAGGGAAGGTAGAGCTTTGAATCCTCGAAAGGTTGGAGAGACCCAATGTCAAGATATGAGATACGCCTGAGCGGCTCCGGTGGGCAGGGTCTGATTTTCGCTGGAATCATCCTTGCCGAAGCGGCCGGAATACATGAGGGGAAATACGTCTGCCAAACCCAGAGCTACGGCCCGGAGGCTCGTGGAGGGACAAGCAAGGCCGAAGTAGTGATAAGCGACCGGGAAATCGACTATCCCAAGGCCATAAAACCTGACCTGCTGCTGGCCATGAACCAGAAATCATGCGACGCTTATTTTTTCGACCTCAAACCGACAGGAATGCTCATAGTTGATTCGACATTCGTAGGGCAGCTTCCCACCACACGGGCCACAGCCATTCCGTTTACGAAGATAGCCCGCGAAAAGCTGGGAAAAGAAATAGGGGCCAATATCATAGCCCTTGGCGCCCTGGCCGTGCTTTCGGGGGCCGTCTCATTGAGCAGCCTTGAAGCGGCGGTGATGAGCTTGATTCCCCGCGGGACCGAAGATTTCAACATGAAAGCCCTTGAACTCGGCATCGAATCTGCCAAAAACGCACTCAAAACGAAGGCGGAACTTGAGAATTATGAAGATTCTTCTGACTAACGACGATGGAGTTTTCTCGAAAGGAATAGAGGTGCTCTTCCTGGCGCTGTCTGTGGAGCACGAAGTAACCATAGTCGCTCCGGAAACCGAACAGAGCGCCGTGGGGCACGCGATTACATGGCTCGATCCTCTGCGCGTCAACATGGTAAACCGAAACGGCAATTTTTTTGGGTATGCCCTGAAGGGAACGCCCGCTGACTGTGTAAAAATCGCGATAAGCGAACTGATGGACTCGCCCCCGGGGATTGTCGTATCAGGAATCAACCTCGGGGCCAACGTGGGAGTAAACGTAATCTATTCGGGCACTGTTTCAGCGGCGACCGAAGCGGCCGTTCTCGGCATCCCGTCGATAGCGGTCTCAATCGATTCTTTTGCGCCGGCCAGTTTCAGCGCCGCAACAGAATTCATCCCGAAACTGGTCGCCCTGGTTGGAAAAGAGGGGCTGCCCCCCGGCGTATGCCTCAATGTCAACATCCCGGACCTGCCGGCGGACAAGATTTGCGGTGTACGCGTAACCAGGCAGGGCAATCTCAAGTGCCTGGAAAAGTACGACCGCCGGATAGATCCCCGAAATCACGTCTATTACTGGCTCAAAAACGAATCTGTCCAGCAGGATGCAGACCCCGACGCAGACTCCTGTGCCCTCGCATCGGGATACATTTCCGTAACCCCCATCCACCACGACCTCACAAATTATCCGATGCTCAAGAGGCTGAAGGAGTGGGGTTTCTGAACATCAGTACCGAAATACAGCCGCGCCCCCGCTTTCTCCCGGCATTTCCACCGAACCGAGTCCGTACACGTTTCCTCCATTCAGATGCGCATGGGCGAAGGCCACCTCGAGAAGGTCTTCGTCCCCGTTCTGCTGTCCGGAGTGAACCTCGACCTGACCCGAAACGGGATCGTATTTCCCCCATTTCTGCACGCCGGTGTCCACAAAAAGCGTGTCAATTCTTCCCGAAACGGCGCTCGGCACAATTTCTTCGAGACTTTCAGATGTAAGCGGCCCTCCCGAAAGATCCATATAACGCCCGATTGCCTGCTCCCGCTCCCTGTGGAAATAGGGCGACACCACCTGCAGGCCTCTCTTGAGAAGCTCCTGCGAATCCAGTTCGTCGGAGTTTCCTTCAATAATTTCATTCATGGTATTCTTATATACATCCACCAGCCTGAACATCGGAAAAAGATAATCCACGCCCGCAAAGACAAGAGGTATCTCCTCTTCTCTCAGATATGGATGGAGGCTGTCTTTCAGTATCTGAAAATAGTGCCACAGGTCCTCCTTTTCCGATTCGACGCCGCCGCCGTGACCGTGGAACATCGGGACCCCCCCGGGGCTGGAAGCCTGGGGGACCGTCCGGAAAAGAAGCCTTGATTCTTCATCATATCCGAGTGCTTCGCGCATGCCCTGCGGAACGTCTTTCAGTTCGATTTCATTCGCCCCGAACTCGGTGCACTCCAGGAGCCGAACCGACTTCCTGCTCACGGTCAGAATGTAGAACCTCTTGCAGCAGTGCAGCATGGGCGCGAGCGGTCTGAGATGGAATTGCCGGCCCACGAAGAGTTGTTCATTGAAATGGATCGGCAGCCGAAAGTATCTGAACAGGCCTTTGGAGATAAAGATACTCAGCCCGTCAGCAAGGTGGCGGGTGAAAAAGCCGTCTTTTCGAAGATTCAGGGCGGGTTCGAGGAGGTCCCTGGCTTCGGGTGAACGCATTCCCCCGGCCACCAGTTCCTTTTCGGCGCCCCTCAGAAGGTTGTCCAGCCGAATGGGGTCCTGTTCGGTCTCTCGCCCGGCCCGGTGCGTCGGCAGGTAAAGCGATACACAATGGTCGTCCCTTTTTTGCATGAATTCCCTGATTTCATCCTTGAAGACAAAATCCATATGCGGCCTCCTTCCTGCATAGATATGGTCATCCTATTCCGTTTCAAACTAAATGCTTCTTTTTAGAAGGTAAGCATCCGGCAGGTAAGGTGGGCGTCTCGGAGATGGTGGGCAACACGTACGCAGAATCGTGATCAATTTGTATATGGGAGGCACAAGTATCATGAGTGAGATTTTGGATATTGCCCATGAAATGGCGCAAGACCTTTTTAAGGCCGGAGCTATGGACGAAATCACCATGCGCGAGATTGAGGCGCTTTGCTTGCCCCCGAAGCGCCCCTTTCGACCCTAGGACATCCGGCGAATCCGCACGGCTAACCACGTCAGCCAAGCCGCGTTTGAGTGGATCTTGACTTGAGCCTCATATTGAGCTACAATGTGGCCCAAAGGAGTGAATAACATGACGGCAAACAAAAACTCCGTTGTTCGTGCGCGAATTGACGGGCGGACCAAAGAGGAAGCCGCGGCGGTGCTCGCCGCTATCGGCCTTACCGTCTCCGACGCCTTCCGCATGATGATGATGCGTATAGCAAAGGAAAAGGCTCTGCCTTTCGAGCCGCTCATTCCAAATACCGAAACCATTGAGGCTATGAAGGCCGCGCGGCGCGGCGAGATGGGCTTGTGAACTTAAATTGTAAGGGCAACGCGTTTGATGGCGTTCTGCCTTCCGGGATAATCCGCCAAGGTTTGAGAATGCTTTGGCGGTGAGTGTATGCTTAACCGGTTACTATCTGGACAAAAGCGGCGGGCTTGACAATGGGGATTCCCCTGAACGGATCGAGCGTTAGCAAGTGGTGATCTCCTGAAATGATGATGTCCGCCCTGCCATTCAAGGCCAGTTCCAGAAACTTGTCGTCCTTGGGGTCCAGGCACTCTGTAACCCGTTCCGTAATTGTTACCAATTCTGCGGCATCTAGCAGCATTGACAACCAGTCGAGAAATGGAGGCGCAATCAGGCGGGCAAGCTGCTCTCTTGCAACCACCTGAAAAAGCTCTTGTTCTGTCTCTGTGGATTTGAGCAAGATACAACGATGCTCTGCCAGGTAAACGGCCACAGCAGGCGAAGATTTCGCGCTTAAGGCGGCGCTGACAAGGACATTGGTATCAACAACGACCCTCATCCGAGGTGCGGCTGCACTTCCTCGCGCGCCTCTTCAATCAGGCGCTCAATATCTTCTTCCGCAAGGCCTGCCGCGACAACGCGCGCCCGCGACTGTTTGCGCCCGACGAAAAGCAAGTCCTGTTCAGGATCGATCATGATCGTTACGCGATCTTGTGGCCGGATACCCCGGCGTAACAGCTCAGCCAGAACCTCACCGGCTGTACTTTCAATCACCTCACCCCGTTTACCCATCGACGTACCTTTGTTTTGTGAAATCGTAGTCTCCGCATCCACCTACCATTATAATAATCGTTTTATTATATCAGAAAATGCAAAATAGACCGGACACTAGCAGGCCTTATCATTCACGGCGTAAATTTCCGGGTCATATTCCATCTCGTGCTTTAGATCACGGTCCAGCAGCTCCCTGACAACCAGCAGCGGGTCTTTGTCCTCGTAGAGCACGCGATAGACCCGCTCGCTTATGGGCATCTCCACGTCCATTTTCACGGCGAGTGAGTGGATCGATTTGGCGGTGATGACCCCTTCGGCCACCTGGCGCATTCCGCCAAGGATTTCACTGAGCTTTCTGCCCTGCCCGAGCTGCATTCCGACCGTGCGGTTTCGGCTCAGATCGCCGGTACAGGTGAGCAGCAAGTCTCCTATTCCGGCGAGACCGGAGAAGGTGAGGGGGTGAGCGCCCATTTTGACGCCGAGCCTTGATATTTCAGCCAGGCCGCGCGTGATGAGAGCAGCCCGGGCATTGTAGCCGAAAGAGAGGCCGTCGCAGGCGCCTGCAGCAAGGGCTATAACGTTTTTTGAAGCTCCGGCGACTTCTACCCCGATAATGTCGAGGCTGGAATAGATGCGGAACCTGTCGGTCGAGAGCACCTGCTGAACCTGCCGGGTGATTTTCAGGTTCTGACCTGCAAGGGTTACAGCAGTAGGAATGCCCGCTATCACTTCACGGGCGAAGGAGGGCCCGGAGAGGCAGAGCAGTTGTACGCGGTTTCGCTTCGGCAGGAGTTCTTTCCAGATGCCGGACATTGTTAGAAGGGTGCCGGACTCTATGCCTTTGGTCGCATTCACGACTATGGCGTCTTCGCGCAAGTGGGGGAGCATCCGCATGACGACTCCGCGATAGACGTGGGAAGGAACGACCATGATCAGCAATCGGCTTGCGGCTGCCACTTCCTCGAGTGCACTGAGGGCGCAAACGCCCTGATGAAGGCGGTATCCGGGAAGATAGACACTGTTTTCACCCGTCCTGCGGATTGTTTCGCAAAGCTCTTCTTCAAAGACCCAGAGATTGACTTTGAGACCTTTTGAGGCAAGCACATGGGCGAGGGTAGTCCCCCAGCTTCCGGCCCCGATTACACCTACCGGCCCGACATCTTTAAGCAATTTTACTCTTCCTCTCTTGGATCTTCCTGCGTATCTTCCGTTTGGTCGAGTACGGTCAGGTCAACCACTTTCTCACCTTCGGCAAGGCCGATCAATTTGACTCCCTGGGTTACCCTCCCGATTTTGCTTATCTGGGAAACAGGCATCCTTATGAGGCGGCCCCCGTCCGTAATCAGCATGATTCCGTTTTCTTCTCCAACCTGGCGGAAGCCGATCACCTGTCCGTTTCGTTCGGTTACCTTGATATTGAGCACGCCCTGTCCCCCGCGGCACTGGGGCCGGTAGCTTTCCTCGGGCGTGCGCTTTCCGAATCCCTTTTCCGTTACCACCAGCATGCACTTGTTCGGGTCGATCACATCCATGCCGACCAGTTCCGTGCCTTTTACGTTCATTCCCCGAATGCCGCGGCTGACTCGTCCGAGAGGACGAAACTCGTCTTCCTTTACCCGAATGCACTTGCCCTTACGGCTCATGAGGAAAAGATCGCGTTGACCGTCGGTGATTACCACCGAGATAAGCTCGTCATCGTCGTCCAGATTGATCGCCCGGATGCCGTTCGAACGAGGGTTGGCGTAGGCGGAAAGATCGCTTTTCTTTATGACGCCGTTTTTTGTAGCCATCACCGCAAAATGGCCGGGTGAGAACTCACTCACCGGCATAATAGTTTGTATCTTTTCGCCCGGCTGAAGGGGAAGAAGATTCACCACAGCCTTTCCAAGCGCTGAAGGTCCTACCTCCGGTATTTCATAGACTTTTAGCCAGAACACCTGCCCCCGGTTGGTGAATACGAGCAGGTAGTTGTGCGCCATCGCCGTAAAAAGGGTGGTCACGACGTCCTCTTCGCGGGTGCTCATCCCGGTTCGGCCCTTGCCGCCACGATTCTGGTAGCGGTAGATCGAAAGCGGGGTCCTCTTTACGTAGCCTGCCCTCGAGATGGTCACCACCATTTCCTCATTGGGAATGAGGTCCTCGATGCATATATCGCCCGCATCGGGAATGATTTCGGTTTTGCGCAGGTCGCCGAACTCGTTCAGCAGATCCTGTATTTCTTCCCGCACAACCTGGTCGACAAGAGCGGCAGACGAAAGAATCGCTTTCAGGCGTTCGATCTCCTTGATAATGTCCAGGTAGTCCTGGATAATCTTTTCGCGCTCGAGACCCGTCAGGCGCTGGAGTCTCATGTTCAGGATTTCCTGAGCCTGAAGGTCACTGAAGCCGAACCCCTCGATCAAGCCCCGTTTGGCTTCCGGGGGACTTTGTGCGGAACGGATGAGGGCAATCACAGCGTCGAGATTGTCGAGCGCTTTTTTCAGTCCTTCCAGGATATGTGCTCGCTTTTCGGCCTGCCTCAGCTCGAACTGCGTGCGCTTTACCACTATCTCACGGCGAAAATCGATAAAATGTTGCAGGATCGCCTTGAGGCTCATGACCTCAGGCCTGTTATCCACCACGGCGAGCATGATGATGCCGAAAGTGCTCTCGATCGCTGTGTTCTTGTAGAGCTGATTTTCGACCACTTTGGGATCGTCGCCCTGGCGCAGGGTCAGGACGACACGCATCCCGTGGCGGTCGGATTCGTCGCGAATGTCTGTGATTCCTTCGATTCTCTTCAGCTTTACCAGTTCGGCTATGCGTTCGAGCAGCCTTGCCTTGTTCACCTGGAAGGGAAGTTCGGTGACGATCAGGTGCTGCTTTCTGCCCGATTCCTCGACTTCGACCCGGCCGCGCATCTTGACCACACCTTTGCCGGTTTCGTAAGCTTCCACGACCCCCTCGCAACCGCAGAGGAAGCCGGCGGTCGGGAAGTCCGGGCCCGGGATGTGGCGCATGAGTTGTTTTACCGTGACCTCCGGGTCGTCAAGGAGCGCGAGAAGGCCGCTGCAAAGTTCGCGCAGGTTGTGCGGAGGAATGTTCGTCGCCATCCCGACCGCTATACCTGATGAGCCGTTGAGGAGCAGGTTTGGTACGCGGGCCGGAAGGACCGTAGGCTCCAGGATTGTATTGGCGTAGTTTGGCAGGAACGGGACCGTTTCCTTCTCGATGTCCCGCATGAACTCCATGCCCAGTTTTGACATTCGGATTTCGGTGTACCGCATCGCCGCCGGAGGGTCTCCGTCAACCGATCCGAAGTTGCCCTGGCCGTCTATAAGCCTGTGGCGCATGGAAAAATCCTGGGCCATGCGGACGGTCGCATCGTAGATGGCCGAATCTCCATGCGGGTGAAACTTACCCATGACATCGCCGACGATAGCCGCCGATTTCTTGTAGGGCTTGTTGTAGTCGTTACTGACCTCGTGCATTGCATAGAGAATGCGCCGGTGGACGGGCTTGAGGCCGTCTCGCACGTCGGGTATGGCCCGCCCGATTATGACGCTCATTGCATAGTCGAGATACGAAAGCTTTATTTCGTCGGCAATGTTTATGGTTTTAAGATCCATTCCTCAATTCCTCAATTCCTCAATCCCTAAATCCCTTAAATATCCAGTTCCCTGAAATCGAGCGCGTTGGCCTGGATGAATTCGCGCCTCGGTTCCACAGGATCTCCCATAAGGGTTGTAAAAAGCTCATCGGCGAGCACCTGGTCATCCACCCGCACCTGAAGGAGGGTCCTTTTTTCCGGGTTCATGGTGGTTTCCCAGAGCTGCTCGGGGTTCATTTCACCGAGGCCTTTATACCTCTGGGTCGTCGTGCCTTTCCTGGCCTCGTCCATCAGGTACTTGAAAAAGGCGCGGGGCTCGTCGAACTTCTCCTCGCCCTGGTTGTCCTGCACAACGTATGGGGTGGCATGCAGGATGGCCAGTTGTCTGTAGTGCGAGAGCAGTTTGCGGAATTCGACGGATACCAGGAAATCGTAGCTGATCCGCATCTTTTTATGGCCGTTGGATGGTTCCATAACATCGAGGTCGTGGCCGCGATGTTCCTCTTCCTCTTCTATGGAAACCACCTCATACCCGGACTCTTCCAGTTTTGCCTTGAGAATGGATGCCCACTGCTGCTGGTCCGCCTCCTCAACACCGTTTTCATCGAAGATACGGATGATCTGCTCGAGCAGCTTCTTGGACATCCCTTTCTGCGCCTGGCGCTCGAGCCATTCTTCGTACCGGGAGAAGGTCTTCAGAAGTCCTATGAGTTGCTCCGGGGGAAGCGGCTCGTCGCGGCCCGGCAAAAACACTTTTTTCTTCTCGGCGGCGCGCTTGAGTAAAAAAGCGTTGAGGCCGTCGTCGTCTTTGAGGTAGTGCTCGGATTTGCCCACCGCCAGCCGATAGAGCGGCGGCTGCGCAATGTAGAGGCGCCCGCGCTCGATGAGTTCCGGCATCTGGCGGAAGAAAAACGTCAGCAGAAGAGTGCGGATGTGCGCTCCGTCCACATCGGCGTCCGTCATGATAATAATGTAGTGATAGCGCAGCTTGTCGGGATTGAATTCGTCCTTGCCGATGCCCGTGCCCAGAGCGGAAATCATGTTCCGGATTTCCTGGTTTTCCAGCATCTTGTCGAAGCGCGATTTCTCTACGTTCAATATTTTGCCCCGCAGCGGCAGTATGGCCTGAAAAGCCCTGTTTCTGCCTTGTTTAGCGGAACCTCCGGCCGAATCGCCCTCCACTATAAAAATCTCGCTCTTTGATGGATCGCGCTCCTGGCAGTCGGCCAGTTTTCCGGGAAGAGAGTGGTCGCCGAGCACCCCTTTTCTTCGGGTAAGCTCTTTTGCGCGCCGGGCGGCCTCACGCGCCCTTGCCGCCTCCAACACCTTGTCGAGGACGGCGCGGATGATTTTCGGATTCTCCTCAAAATAGATTGAAAGCTTCTCGTAGACGAGATTTTCCACCAGGCCCTTGACTTCGCTGTTTCCAAGCTTGGTCTTGGTCTGGCCTTCAAACTGGGGCTGAGAAATCTTGATGCTGACCACGGCCGTCAGACCTTCCCGCACATCATCGCCGGTCAGCCGCTCCAGGTCCTGCGGCTTGATCGTTTTGTTCTGGGTGGCATACTGTTTGATCGACCTAGTGAGGCCCGCCTTGAATCCCGCCAGGTGAGTTCCGCCCTCTTTGGTGTTGATGTTGTTCGCAAAGGTGAAGATTTTTTCGTTGTATGTGCCGTTGTATTGCATGGCGACCCCGGCGGAAATCCCCTGCTTGTCACCCGATATGGAAATAACTTCCGGGAAGATCGGCTCCTTGTTCCTGTTCAGGTATTCCACAAACGACACAAGGCCGCCTTCATAATAGAACAGCTTCTCCTTCGGAATGCGCTCGTCCACTAGCTCGATTCGCACTCCGCTGTTTAGAAAAGCCAGCTCCCTCATGCGTTCGGCAATAATGTCGAAGCTCATTTCCGTTTCTTCGAAGATGATCGGGTCGGCCTTGAATGTTACCCGGGTCCCCCTCTTCTGGGTCTCGCCTTTTATTAGGACTTCCGTTTTCGGCTCGCCGCGCTCGTAGCGCTGAAAGTAAATTTTGCCGTTGCGCCTGATTTCGACCTCCAGGTACTCGCTCAGGGCGTTTACCACAGATACGCCGACCCCGTGGAGACCGCCGGAGACTTTGTAGGTCGAATCGTCAAATTTTCCGCCCGCATGGAGCTTTGTCATTACGACGGTTACAGCCGGGATGTTTTCCTTTTCGTGCAGGTCCACGGGAATGCCGCGCCCGTTGTCCTCCACCGTAATAGAGCTGTCCAGGTGAATCTGTACGCGAATGTGGTCACAGTGGCCCGCGAGAGCTTCGTCGATGCTGTTGTCAACAACCTCATAGACAAGATGATGCAGACCTTCTGTGGAGACATTGCCTATGTACATGGAGGGGCGCATACGCACCGCGCTCAGGCCTTCCAGCACGGTTATCTGTTGCGCGGTGTATTCCTCCTGAGGAAAAACGGGCGCCATGTCGATATTTTGCATAAACTGATGTCCTCTGCTTGCTTCAAGGCCAAGCGATGCCCCTGGGGGCACAAATTGGGCAGGCGCAAATAAGTTATTGAAACCATTTATTAAAACGATAAATCATACCACTTCCGAGTGCATTTTTCAATGCAAATCAAGTGCGGCGTTTTTTCGGTAATCCGGACTGGGAAAGGATTCAAAAGGAGTGGATGAAGTTTTTTTCGGCAAGGCAATCGGGATGGAGCAGCAAGCGAGAAGATTGGGCCGGGGATAAACCCTACTCTCGCAACCGCCTCAATATGAATCGTAGGGGCGGGGTTTATCCCAGGGTTTATCCCCGCCCGCCGACCCTACGAAGGCTATTATTCCTGCTTCCTGCTTTCTCCTTCCTGCTTCAAGGGCGCACTTTAACTCCGCGCCAAAAACCCCTCTATTCCCAGTTCTTTTGCCCGCTCCCTGACGCTTGCCGCCACCTCGGGGGCCATTTCGATGTCGGCCGGCCAGGGGCGCGCATGACCGTCCTCGACGCTTTTTTTCGTGGCGTCAATGGCCATTCGCCCACCTTGCCTGAGAATGTCCCTTTTAGGATCGACATTATTAAACACCTTCCAGAGCACGAGCGAATAATCCCGGAGGTCTATTCCTGAGTCGAGCAGGACCAGTATCGAAAAAGGTTTTAGCGCCCGTTTGCGCAGCAGCCTCTCGGAAAGGGTTCGGCCCGGAGTGCGGCCGTCTTTGGCGAAAGTAACGAGAAGCAGACGGTTCCGGACATCAAGCGGGGGGGAATGGAAGGCGGAAATCAGCCCGGATGTATTCCCCAGGCTTTTTTCGATAACCTCGTCTACCGGAATTTGCCCGGCGGAGGGCTTGAGTCTTTGCCTTTCGTCCGGGCGCCTGCTCGTCGCGTCGATCCCTATCTTGGCCCCAAAAAGCGGATCGGGGGCGCTGTGGTCGAGGACGTCCAGGACGCCTTCGGTAATATAGAGATCGCTTCCCACGTCAACTTCATTCAGGATGGTCTCCAGGACTTTTCGAGGATTTTTCAGGTCGACTTCGCTGTCCACAAGCGCCACAGCCTTGGAAAAGCTCATCTGCCCCTGCCCCCATACCGCGCTCATGATCCGGCGCGCGTGTCCCGGATATTCCTTATCCATTGCCATTACCACGATGTTGTGGAACACCCCTTCCCAGGGCATCCAAAAATTGCGCACCTCGGGATGAATTGCGCCCAACAGCGGGAGAAATATCCGTTCTGTCGCCTTGGCAAGCCAGCAGTCCTCCATTGGGGGCCGCCCTACGACGGCCGCAGCGTAAACGGGATTTCGGCGATGCGTCAGCGCCGTCAGGTGAAAGACCGGATAGTCGCCAACCAGCGAGTAGTACCCGGTGTGATCGCCGAACGGTCCCTCCTGCCGGAGTTCTTCCGGGTCCACGTATCCTTCGAGCACAAATTCAGCCTCAGCCGGGACCTCCAGGTCAACAGAGACACAGCGGGCCATCTGAACCGGTCTTTTCCGGATAAAGCCGGCCAGGATCATCTCGTCTATTCCCCTGGGAAGGGGTGCGGTGGCAGCGTAGGTCACCGCCGGGTCGGTCCCGATTGCCACCGCAACCGGCATGCGTTTGCCGGCCTTGCGGTACTCCTGGAAATAGTTCGAGCCGTCTTTGTGGATGTGCCAGTGCATACCGGTCGTATTTCTGTTAAAAATCTGGAGGCGGTACATGCCGGCGTTTCGCCTGCCCGTTTTCAGACTTCGTGTAATCACGACCGGAAGCGTAACGAAAGGGCCGCCGTCCTGCGGCCAGCACTTCAGAACAGGCAGCATGGAGAGGTCGATTTCTTCTCCCCTGTATATGACCTCCTGGCAGGCGGCCTTCGAGGTCCTGCGGGGCAGAAACCTGATTAACTCGAGCCCCATTGGAAGCAGCCGGGCAAGCTGACGGAGCGACTTTGGGGGCTCTATGCGCACGAAGCGCTCGAGCCTTTGGGCCAGGCCGTCCAGGGAGTGCGTTCCAAGGGCCATGCAGATCCGGCGTTCGCTCCCGAAAGCGTTGGTCAAAACCGGAAAGCGCGATTCCCGGACATGCTCGAACAGCAGCGCTTTGCCGCCTCCGGGGGCTTTGGACGCCAGGTCGGTAATTTGCGTGATCTCGAGTTCACAGGAAACGGGCGCCTTTACGCGGAACAACTCGCCCGCTTTTTCCAGCTCCGATATGAATTCACCCAGGTTTTGGTACGCACTTTTCATATGAACCACGTCCCCGCCAGGACCCCGAGGAAGAGCAGAATGGATATTGCGCTGTTTACGTGGAAAAAGGCGACGTTCACCCTGTCCAGGCAATCCGGCCGGACCAGTTTGTGTTCGGCGAAGATCAGGATGCCTATGAGCAGCAGGAAGAGCAGATAAATTCTTCCGAGATCGAAGGCAAAATAGACCAGAAGCAGAAAGACAAGCGTGAGCGCATGCAGTCCGGTGGAGAAAAGCAAAGCTTTTGCAGCCCCACGGCAGGCTGGCAGCGAACAAAGGTCCTGTTCCCTGTCGAATTCGATGTCCTGGCACGCATACAGAATATCGAACCCGGCGACGTAGGTCATGAGCGCAAAGGAGAGCAGCAGTATTCTCCAATCCAACTGACCGCTTACAGCGACCCAGGCCCCGGCGGGGGCCAGACCGATGCCGAAACCCAGGATCAGGTGGCAAAGCGAGGTGAACCGTTTTGTGAATGAATATAAAAACAGGACCACCAGAACCGGTGCGGACATTATCAGGCAAAGACGTCCGAGCAAAGCGGCGGACATGATGAAAACGGCCGCCGAAAGGGAAATGAGAATGAGCACCGAACGCAGGTCGACATGCCCCGTCACGTGAGGGCGATTTGCCGTGCGCGGGTTGAGGCGGTCATAGCGATAATCGGCGAATCGATTGAACCCCATGGCCGCAGACCTGGCCGAAGCCATAGCGACCATGATGAGCGCAAAGGTCCGCAAACTCACCGGGTAATACCTGTTTGCAAGCAGCACGGCAGCCAGGGCAAACGGAAGGGCAAAAATCGTATGGCTGAACTTTATAAGCCTGCCATACGTATGGATTTTAGAAATCCACGTCATTCTTGACCCCATTTCACCGTTCAAAATTGACCTTCTTTAACCGAAAATCGGCCCTTCTTTCATGAACTTGCCGCGTGGTCGCTCTTCTGCTTGAACCAAAGCTGGGCAATCCAGCACTGAGGTGGAAGCGTCTTCTTCAAGGGGCGTCGGGTTCAGGCATCCCACAGGTTTTCCACTGGGTTTGTTATGCCGCTCCGAGCCTCACTCCAACCCTGCCGGAAGCTATGGCCGGCTGGTTTCAGCGTAACACTTTCGCGGAAAGCGCGCATCATCTGTAACAGAAAGGGCAGATACTCATCCGGCAATGCATCGATTTCCGCCAGTACTTTATCTCGGCAAATCTTGGTTGCTGTCGTCATACGGAGCCTCCTTTAGGCGCAACCGTGGCAAGGTCGGCAAACTTATCGGGTAATACCTGTTTGCGAGCAGCACGGCAGCCAGAGCAAACGGAAGGGCAAAAACCGTATGGCTGAACTTTATAAGCCTGCCATACGTATGGATTTTAGAAATCCACGTCATTCTGAGTCCGGTTTCGCCTGTTCGAAAAAGGTGAATTGCATATCTCCTTTGGAGGCAAATTGCTCTCAGGTCCAGTCGCCGGCAGTCAACTATACTATTTTTAAAAGACTTTTTCCACACTCTCTGGATGCCGGACCAGATGATGCAAGGTCCACCCCGAATCTGCAGGTTTGCTGGAAAAGAAGAACTCCCGGGGGCTGAGGCCTGGATACTGAACTGCGGCAGGGCAAACTCAGGGAAACCCCACATTCGGTGAGGAGGAGTACAAACTAGGGGGCCACTCTTGCGGTGATAAGGTATCCAAAAGTTTTGCCGGCGTTAACCACCTCACAGGGGCTGCAACTTTTGATTGGAAGCTTTCTCCTACCTGATCCCGTGACAATGACTAAGTAATCGCACCTGCGAAAGACAGGCACAACGAGGTAAATACCGATTAAAATAAGAGGAGCCGCAAAGCCATACGGCAGGAGCTTAGACCCGCCTCTTAGGGCGCCAGGATCGAAGATGTAGCCCACCAATGGCCACACTCCGATGAAAAAGCCCAATGACACTGTCAACATCCCGGCGACGATCTGTAAAATGGTCTTTTCAACGCTTTGACCATAACCGACAGTAATGGATATAATTTTGGATTTTGGGATGGAAACCATCACCTGAACTCCGTCAAGCTCTCTTATGTCTTGCGGTGAAAACCGTATATTTCCGCAGTTAATGGTTTCCATTTGTTATTCTCTAACCGCTGGGCGACCCCGTACGCAAGGCCATCATTCATCATTCAATTCTGCAGACTAGATCAGCGCAACCATGTTCCTGCCCTTCTTCTTAGCCTGGTACATGGCTTTGTCCACCCGGTTAAAGACCATTTCCTGGGATGTATCGGAGTCCTGAATTTCGGTAACGCCGATGCTTACGGTGAGGCTGATTTCCTGCTTATGGTAAACGAACCGGGTATTCTGGATTAACTTTCGGAGTCTTTCGGCAACCGCAGCCGCGCTCTCATGGTCGGTACCCGGAAAAATTACCAGGAATTCATCTCCCCCCCAGCGTCCCATGAAATCAGTTTCGCGCAGAATGGGCTTGATGCGTTTTATGATTTCCTTGAGGCATCTGTCCCCGGCCCAGTGGCCGTACTGGTCGTTTATCACCTTGAAATGGTCGACGTCGAACAGGACCATCGAAAAAAACTGTCGATATCGCTGGAAGCGGTACAATTCGCTTTTGAGGCGCTCCTTCAAAGCTCGCCGGTTGGATACACCGGTCAAAGGATCGATGAGTATCTCCTTTTCGAGGGCCTTGCGTTTCTCATGCACCTGGTCTACTTCTTTTTTCATCCTGCTCAGGTTTTCATTCAGAGATTCCATCTCCTCGGTGAGCTTCTCCTGGCGGAGCGTTTCAGACCGGCGCTTTTCCTCCAGCGCCGTTCGTATGGAGGCCAGCCTGGACATGACGAGGCCCCTGAACTCGGCGAGCGTAGTGCTGAGCTGTGCCGATTTTTTCATATCTTCAACGTGATTTTCGAGCAGGCTGTTGAATTTTGTGTTTTCGCCCTGGCTCTGCCCTGTCTGATTGATCGAATCCAGGTACTGCCGCTCGACCTCCAGGAGGCCGGCGCCAATCTCGGAAATGAAGTCGGTGACCAGGCTCCTTTCCTCGTTTATCATATGGTTGTAGGTCTGGACGAGTATGATGATATCGTCCTTAAACCCTACCAGATCTCCGATCTGGGTGCTTTGTTCGATTTTTTTTCGAAGTGTGGCAAGACTCCCGGAGTAGTCTTCTCCAAAGTCGTGGTCGAATTCGGAAATCAAACCGAGAAAAATCGACTGGAGCTTTTTACTATGGCCCTCAACGTCGATTTCCGAAACCTTTTGCGCAGACTTGCGGAGGGTGTCGCCTGCATTTGGCCCGTTTCCGCCTGCAACCTGTTCGCTGTTGAACATTGCTTGTCTTAGAGCGGAGAGGCTTCTCTCCATCTCCTCGATGGCAGTTGCTTTCTGCACCGAGTTCTTGAAATCGGCGAGCCTTTCAAATACGGTTGCACTCTCATTTTTTGCCAGGGCGGAAAGGGCAGCAATGGAGCGCCTCAGCAAATCGCGCATCTTCATTGCCTCTTCCTGGTCCTCAACTCCCTTTCTGATACTGGTCCCCTGGGCGGAAATTTTTGCCGCGCCCGGATACATATTTTTCCCGGGTCCGGTTTCGTCCCAATGACCGTCATTCGAATTTGCCATGAGGTGAACACCCTCCCTATTTCTTTTGGTTGCTTACGGCCCCTTGAACTCGCCTCACCCCGGACTTGGCTTGAAAAAGCTGGCATTGGATGCCGGAGGAAGCGTAAACAGCATTCTGGGGATGTTGAGCAAGTTTAATGCCCCACGCAGAGCAACCGTAAGGAGCTCTAGCGTCCCAGGTTATGAAAAAGTGGCTGCAACGGGTGCAGTCGGCCCTTTCCACACAGCCCTCCCATTTGAAAAAATATCAAGCTGCCGTAAATTCCCGCCGAATCAGGTTATGGCAATTTCCATGCCAGCCTGGATTACGCGTCGGGCGGATCGGAAGTCTCCCGAGCGCCGGATGCCTTGAAGTGTGCCCGCTCTTTCTCAGTCCGTCCGTCGCATTTCTGGCTGTCCGCCGAACCTGCACCTTGGTTGTATCTAGAAGGGGAACGCAATTTAACTTGTTTTCGAATGCACTTTTGCTTTAAGTATAAGACGTATTAAGCCGATATAGTGGTCGGAGGAATAGCAACATGGTTATCACCGACTATCGGGTACAGAGCGTTTTGCGCACCTATACTCGACAGTTGCAGCGGTCGAAGCTTTTGGCGACAGGAGGACGGGACACGGGCGGTGCTGATTCAAGCGCGGAGACAGTGTCAATCTCCGGCGAAGGCAAGCGCAGGCTCATGCTGGACCGGCTGACCAGTCAGGTTTTGGATAAGATGTGCCCTAAACAGGATGATTATTCCGGCCCGGCAGGAAACTAATCCTAGCCGGCAAAAGAGGGTAACGGAAGGAAACAAATGAATATAAAGACAATCCCGCCATATCTGACAAATACCGTGCAGAATTCTACGTCAGCAGGGAAACCTGGCGCGCAGGAAAAGGCTGCCGTTGGAAATGGTGTTTCTTCAGACCGGGTACAGCTCTCGAAAGATTATCAGGATCTTGCCCAAGCGCAAAAGACGATTACGGGTACCTCTGAAGTCCGCACCGAAAAGGTCCAGCAGATCAAAAGTCAGTTGGAAAGCGGAAACTACCAGATCAAACCCAATGAAATCGCGGGTAAAATGCTCGATGAAGTAATTTAATAACCGACATTTAATTGACACAGTTTGCAGCGGCCCGGCACGGAAGTTTTGACACCATGTCCGGGCCGGTTTTTTTTCAAAAACTGAGATTTAAACAGCAGACTATCATGGCTCTTTATCCGCAGATGTCTCCCTTTGAAACATCTGCGCTAATCTCCCTGACCTGTCGATGATCAGACATCCGCGGATAAATCTTTTTTGAAATATCTGCGACATCTGCGGATAAATCTTTCAATCCCTTCCTCATCACAGGCCCCTCAAAACTGTTTATCCGCAGATGTCGCAGATTCACGCAGATGGTTTTGGGAAAGGATCATGCGCTTATCCGACAGACAGGCCCCGGAAAACCGTGTCTCAACTCGCCACGAACCGCCATCGCAGCGCCAATAACGGCATAACTCTGTTCATCTCCCTTTCAAACATCCGCGCTCATCTCCCTGACCTGTCGATGATCAGTCATCTGCGGATTATTGGTATTGAGTTAATCAGGCAATAGGGTACCTGTTTCCATTTAGTTCGATATAGAAGCCTTGCCCAATATCATTCTCACGTACTAACTCGGCGAGTTGGTAATAGGCGGGGCGGGCGAACCTGGCCAAAAAGCGTCCGCGCGACACCATGCAATAGAGAATATTACCCTTTCCGGTTGCCAGCGTATTGGGATCCAGGACTTCGGACCGGGCGATGTTTTTGAGTCGAATCATAATTCGCTCCCTGCCGGACTCATCCCGCTCGAGGTCCACTCTTGAAACCACAAAGGGGGTATCGGAGACGTCGAGGAGGCAGGGTCCCCTGAAATCGGCCAGGATGAATTGGCCAGCGGGTGTCTGGTCCAGTTTTTCATACAGGGCTTCCAGGATCTCCGGCCGGAAGATCCTGTTTCCGTTATGAAACCAGTCGCCGTTTTCATCGACCTGGATGCCGCAAGGCTCAAGCTCTCCGATCGAGTCCGTTTTGAAAGAGTCTGCCGGAAGGGGCGGGGGCCCCGGGTCGGTCATCTCGTATTGCCCCCCATGATCTTTTGACTTTTCAGTCCTGACGGCTTTTCTGTAAAATCTTTCCATCTCGGAGTAGATGCATCCGCAATATTGTTGTCTATACATGCCGAGCGCCTTCGCCTTCTGTTGACCCTCCCGCCATCCGGACCTGAAATCTGTGTAAAGGAAAGCAATCCCATGTTTTCTCGAGGCCTCCTCGGCAATTGATACTATCAACTGATGCTTCTGGTGTCTGCTGTAGAGAAGTGTCGTCGTGAACGCGTCGAAGCGGCTCTTTTTTGCCAGGCTCGCCGCCGCGTTCAGCCTCAGAGAATAGCAGTACAGGCAGCGATTCGTTTCGCGAAATGCTACCTGCCGGAAGAAAGTTTCAGGATCATAGTCGGCCCTGAGGATAAGCGGCAGGTTCTCGCTTTGCGCGAAGGCTTGAAGTGTGTTGAGTCTTTTTTCGAATTCCTGATAAGGTTGAATGTGGGGATTGTAAAAAAATCCATGTACGGTCAAATTCTCGCCGCGCAGTACCGAAAGCGGGTAGATCGAACAGGGACCACAGCAAATATGGAGGAGAACTCGCGACATTTCATTCAATCCTGGTTCATTTTCGCTCGATCGCGCGCTAATTCTGCGGCTAATCTATCCGTAAGCCCATCGAAGCTCCCGTTGCTCATGCAGGCGATCAGGTCGCCGGGTCGAGCCGACAGAAGCAGAAACCGGAGCAGTTCGTCGGTAGTCTTGAAGAAGTGCGCGTCCTTTTCCCGTTTGCAGATATCATCCACAAGCCGTTGCGCGTCGAGTCGCTCGGGTTCGGGAATGGAATCCATCGCAGGCGGCTGCTTGATGCAGATTATGTCCGCCGCAGAAAATGCGCGCGTGTAAAGCTCCTGGAAAACGTTTCGCCTGCTCGAGTTACTCCTGGGCTCGAAAGCGGCGATAATGCGGCGCTCGGGATAGAAGAGCTTCAGACCAAGGAGCGTTTCGTGAACGGAAGTTGGATGATGAGCGAAATCGTCCACCACGAGAACTCCTGCGAACTCGCCTATGACGTCCTGGCGCCGCTTTACCCCGTTGAAAGCCAGCACCGCCTCCTGAATGCTGTCCAAACTCATTCCGGCGATGCTCGAGGCAGCAATCACTGCTGTGGTATTCCAGACATTGTGCCTTCCGGAGAGCCGGGACCGGAATGTCTCTTCGCGAAACGTCACGGGATTTCGAAGTTGAAAAGATACCTCACCCGAGCGGAAATCAACCGATTTGATACGCCAATCCGCGCGGTGAGAGCGGCCGTAGGTAATCACGTGCCCTTTGCATTCAGAGGCGAGAGAGACGCAGTTTGGGTCGTCGGCATTGATGATAAGGTGTCCACGCTCCGGGATCAGTCTGATAAAGTCACGGAACGCTTTCAAAATTGCGTCGAGCCCGGAGAAGATGTCCGCATGATCGAACTCGATGCTTGTGACAACCGCTGTATTGGGCTGATAATGGAGGAATTTTGGTCCCTTATCGAAGAAGGCCGTATCGTATTCATCGCCTTCCAGCACCATGGTTTCACCCGAGCCCAGCCGGAAGCTCCTGCCCCAATCCTTGATCAAGGCGCCGATAAAAGCCCCGGGGTCTTTTCCACCTCTCTCGAGGACCCACGCGAGAAGAGACGAGGTCGTGCTCTTTCCATGGGTTCCGGCTACAACTATGCTCCTTCGCCCGGGAAGAAATAGCCGGGAAATCGCCTGGGGCATCGACAGACAGGGCCGGTCCTGCGCCATAATGAATTGCGCTTCCGGATTTTCCCGCCGTACGACGTTGCCCATGATAAAGAGATCGGGATCGAACTTTTGCGGATTTTCCGGCGAGAATCCCTCAAAGATAGGAATGCCCAGGGTCTGAAGATGCGTACTCATCGGCGGATAGAGGTTTTGGTCAGATCCGGCCACCTCAAAGCCGCTCTGTTTAAGCATCGTCGCCAAGGTCCCCATGGCGATGCCCCCGATCCCCACCAGGTATACTTTCTTGACTCCGTCAGTTTCCATATGCGAGAGCTTCCATGATGATATCGTGCAGAACCGGCCTTAACTGCCTGATTTCATCGTTTTGCCGTGTTGGATGAACACGATTGGTAAGGAGAATCACCAGGATCCTTTTTTCCAGGTCCAACCAGAAAGAGACCCCGGTAAATCCGAGGTGCCCGATGGTATTGCGGGAAAAATACCGCCCGGCGCTTGAATAACCCTCCCGGCTCGGGGTGTCGTAACCCAGACACCAGTCACTCAAACCTTCGGCGACTTCGGTCCGGGTCCAGAAAAGCCGCACGAGGTCACGGGGCCAGAGTGGGTCGGTTAAACTACCCTCATAAATATTCCACAGGAAAGAAAGCAGATTAAAGACTCCCCGCGCCGTCCCAAAGAGCCCGGCGTGCCCGGACACCCCTTTCAGGGTCCATGCGTTTTCATCATCCACTTCGCCGAAAAGAAGCCGCTTTCTCCAGGGACAGATCTGGGTGGCGGCATAGCGGAACTCCGAAGACGCAATCCCCGTCTTCCGTCCTCCGTCCTCCGTCCCCCGTTCGTCTATTGGGCAAAAATGGAGTTCGTCTATTCCAAGCCGGGCGAACAGAAGATCTTGGGCCAGACAGTCAAGCCTGGAGCCCATTTGTCGCTCGAGAATCAACCCCAGCAGCATGAAGCCAAGGTCGCTGTAATTGGCTGTTTTCCCTGGTTGATTGTCCAGGGGCGTTTGCAGAATCATTGACGCAAGCGCGTTTGGTCTGGCTCCGGAAGGCAGTTTGATCAGTTCCAGGTAAAAAGGTTCGTATGCCGGAAGCCCGGACGAGTGCGAAAGCAGACTTCTTACCGTGATCCGCTCTTTGTCCCCGGGCACGGAATCTGGAAAAAATCGGGAAAGAGGATCGTCGAGGCTGAGTAATCCGCGTTCAAGTGCAGCTATGCAAAGGGGGGCGGTAACCAGTGGCTTTGTCAAAGAAGCCAGGTCAAAGCGGGTTGACTGGGTCACGGGAACGCCGCCCGATTCAACGGTTCCCCACGCGCGCTCAAAATCGGGCGTCCAGCCCCGGGAAATGAGAAGCGAGGCCCCGGAAAAAGCACCTCGGCGGATGGCGCCCTTGAATTCTGAATCCAGGTGTCGCGCTAAATCAGCGGGCAACCGGAGCTTCGAGTATTCTGAGCATGCGTTCATCGGTATCCAGCACAAAGGGCGCGCCGAACGGAATCACCTCGTTGCGGCTTCCATGGCCGAAGGGCAGACCCTGTACGACAGGGAAGTCATATTCGGTCACATGATCCATTACCATCCTGCAGACATCATTGTTTTCGGCGCAGGCGGTAAATTCACCGAGCAGTATTGCGCCAAGCAGGGGCAGTATTCCGGCCAGTTTGAGGTGATTCATCATCCGGTCGAGCCTGTAGAGGGCCTCTCCCATGTCCTCGATCAGGAGCAGCGCTCCGCTCATATCCGGTATATAGGGTGTTCCAATCAGGTGTACAAGGCAGCTCAGGTTTCCTCCCAGTACACAGCCTTTTACGGCGCCTGGCCTGACGATCTGCTCTCGATCCAACCTCCATTCGTACGAAGCCTCCCCCGAAAGGACCTTAAGGACGCTTTCGGCCCTTTGCGGCTCCTCGCTCATGCCGGTGAGGTTTGGACCGTGGAAAGTAGTCCAGCCGGCTTTGCTCATGAGCCCAAAATGCAAGAAAGTGATGTCGCTGTGCCCAATGAACAGTTTCGGGTTGCGCCGGAAACTGGAAAACGGAATTTGAGGCAGGAGCCTCCCGCTGCCGTATCCGCCCCGTATGCAGATGATCGCTTCGATTTTCGGGTCCATGACGGCTTCCGTCAGGTCCTGAAGCCGGTCCAGGTCGGTTCCGGCAAGATAGCTCTGCTTTTTGAATATATTTTTGCCGGGAACTACCTCATATCCGGCGTTCCGGAGGATCTGCACGCCCTTTTCATACGTGTCGGTTTTGAAGGGGCTCGCCGGCGCCACCAGCGCAACAGAGCTTCCAGGCTTGAGGCTTTCGTATGTTTCTTTCATACGATAATCACGCAGATTTCTTATTCCGGTCGAAAATTATTCTCAGGCCGTTCAGGGTAAGGTAATCGTCCACTGCGTTGATCATTGCGCACTCGCTTGCGATGAGCGGGGCCAGTCCGCCGGTTGCGATCACATATATTTGGCGGTTTACCTCTTTTTTCATTCTCGAGATGATTCCCTCGACGAGGCCCGCGTAGCCAAATACGATTCCCGCGTTCATCGACGCAATAGTATTCTTGGCCAGTATGGAAGGCGGGCGGGCGAATATCTCAACCCTGGGCAGCTTGGACGCCTTCTGGAAAAGCGCTTCGCACGAAATCATGATTCCGGGACTGATTACTCCGCCCATGTATTCCCCGCGCTCGGAAATATAATCAAAGGTTGTCGCCGTCCCGAAATCGACCACGATTACCGCGTCTTTGTGCTGCTCGTAGGCCGCCACGGCATTTACGATCCTGTCCGCGCCCACTTCCTTTGGATTGTCATAGAGGATCGGCATGCCCGTTTTGATTCCCGGACCGACCACAAGAGCTGTGGTTCTAAAGTAGCTCTGGCAAAACCGCTCGGCAGAGTTCAATACAGGCGGCACCACGCACGATATGATCACGTCCCTGACGCTGTCCAGTGGAATTCCATGCACCGCGAACAGGCTTCGAAGAGTTATAGCGTATTCGTCGATAGTCATGTTGACTTCGGTGCGAATACGCCAGTCGCGCACAAGAGCGCCATCTTTGAACAGGCCCAGTACGGTGTTGGTATTGCCGATATCTAATGCGAGAAGCATGGATCGCTCCATTGGACACTAAGCAGCGAATAGAGGGATCGGCCGAATCTTTTGCCGGAATTGACTTCTTCGCTCATTGCCTTTTCACTGTTCCCTTTGCGGTGGTAGAGACATTCTTATCCCCGCCCATGTGCTTCTGGATGCATGAGGCCATAGAGTATGCGACTTCATCTATAACTGCACGGTCGGCCCCTTCGACCATGACCCTGATCACGGGTTCGGTCCCCGAGGGGCGGATCACAATGCGGCCCTCATCCCCAAGTCGCTGTTCCATGGCCCGTTGGAGATTCACTATTTCCGGGACCTGGTCTATTGGTTTTCTTACGCCGACGGGAACGTTCACCAGCTTCTGAGGGTATTGCTCCATAATTTTCTTGAGCTCGGACAGCGGTCGCCCTTCGCGAAGCATAACGGCAAGAACCTGGATCGCCGAGAGGATGCCGTCGCCCGTGGTGCCGTGATCGAGAAAGACCATGTGGCCGGACTGTTCGCCCCCGAGATTGTAGCCGTTTTGGCGCATCTGTTCCACCACGTACCTGTCGCCAACCGGGGTCCTTATGAGGTTGCCCCCCAGCCCGCGCAGGGCAACCTCGAACCCCAGATTGCTCATGATTGTTGCGACAACGGTTTTATCTTTCAGCTTGTTGCACTCGATATAATGCTTTGCGCAAATGGCCATAATCTGGTCGCCATCGAGTATTTCGCCTTTCTCATCGGCCAGGATTATCCGATCTGCATCCCCGTCAAGCGCAAAACCGGCGTTAGCTCTCTGGTCTCGAACAACCGATGCCATGTGTTCGGGAAAAAGAGCGCCGCAATCCTTGTTTATATTTTTTCCGTTGGGCCTGTCGCCTGTAAGCACCACTTCGGCGCCGAGCTCTTCGAAAACCGCCGGCGCAACCCGGTACGCGGCCCCGTGCGCGCAGTCTATCACGATTTTGAGCCCCTCCATGGTAAGGTCTTGCGGAAAGGTGTTCTTCAGATAGACGATATAGCGCCCCTGGGCGTCATCGATACGCCGCGCCCGGCCTATTTCCGATGCCGGCGGCTTGGGCAGCCGTTCTATTTCCCCGTTCAGTATAAGTTCTTCGATGTAATTCTCGGTCTGGTCGGGAAGTTTGAAACCGTCGCTCCCGAATATCTTGATGCCGTTATACTCGTACGGATTATGCGAGGCGGAAATGACTATGCCGGCATCGGCACGCATGCTGTTGGTGATGTATGCTATGCCCGGAGTAGGCAGAGGCCCGACGAGCAGCACGTCGACCCCCATGGAGCAGATTCCCGAAACAATGGCGTTCTCGATCATGTAACCGGAAAGGCGGGTATCTTTGCCGATGACGATCTTTGGCCGGCGGTGCTGCTTTTTGAAGATATACGCCGCGCTGAACCCGACTTTCATTGCCAGGTCCGTCGTCATTGGAAAGACGTTTGCAACGCCACGAATTCCGTCGGTACCGAAAAGCTTTCCCATATGATCTCCATAACACTCTAGTGTCCATCCGGAAACCCCGGATTAGACACTAGCAGTTTTCGATTCGGAGAGGAGGCATTTTTCGCCCTGGCAAGGAAATCAAGGGGTTGCGCGGAGGCGTACATGGGTACGCCGCACAAGGAAGCCCGAAGATTGACGCCGCCAGGGCGGAAAAGGGCCCTTTCCGGACGGAAACTCTCTAAAAAAAGGGCTTCAAGGGAAACCGCCCGCTTCGTATGACAGGCCTGTTAATAACACTAAGCGATCGTTTAGTGAATACTCTCGCGTGCATCCCTTAGCATTAATTCGTGTCCATCCGGAAACCCCGGATGGGAGACAGGCAGTTTCCGATTTGGAAAGGAGGCATTTTTCGTCCTGGCGCGTACAGTTTGGTGCCCCGCCATTTCCGGGTTGCCCAGCGCCGCACCGAAAGGTGCAAGGAAACCGAGGGGTTGTGCGGAGGCGTACCTATGTACCGCCTGGCGGAGCCTTGAGATCGGCCGGTTGGCCGCACGCCCCCGCACTAGCGCCGCCTTCCACGGCGGCGTAGCGTCGAAGGGTGATTTCTCAGCTTTCGGAGAAATAGCCGCTTCGAACAGCTTCCGCCAGGCCAACCGCTTCCCGATGAAAATCAACGTCGTGCACCCTGAGGATATGTGCCCCGGCCGCAATACCAAAGGCATTGACCAGGGCGGTTCCCATCTCCCTTTCACCTTCGGGCCGGTCAAGAATTTTACCGATAAATCTTTTGCGCGAGGCGCCAAGCAATATGGGGCGGTCCATACACGAAAAAAAATCAAGGTTCCTTATTATGTTGAGATTGTGCGTAACAGTCTTGCCAAACCCTATACCAGGATCGACTATTATTTGACTCCGTTCTATCCCGTTTTGGACGGCAAACTTCATCCGCTCTTCCAAAAACGCTATTATCTCCGAGATGACGCTTTCATAAACAGGATTGATCTGCATTGTACGAGGGGCGCCAAGCATGTGCATCAGGATGACAGGGGCTCCCGATCCGGCGACGACCCGCGCCATATCCGGATCGAACCGCAGAGAACTCACGTCGTTTATTATGTCGGCGCCCGCTGCAAGCGACTGGCGGGCCACTTCCGACTTATTGGTATCTATCGATATCGGGATGTCGCTCCTCTCACGCACCGCCCGGATGATCGGAATTACCCGCTCCAGTTCCACCGGGAGAGGTACCGGGTTCGATCCGGGTCTTGTCGATTCGCCTCCAACATCCAGGATGTCTGCGCCCGCCGAGATCAACTCAAAAGCCCTATCGAGCGCCCGCTCATAATCGGCGAATTGGCCTCCATCCGAAAAAGAATCGGGGGTTATGTTGAGAATGCCCATGATGAGCGGGCGGCGGCCCAGCTCTAAGGCTTTGCCCCCAATCTTCAAGGTGTAGAGTTTGCGCTCACATACCGCCAACCGGCACTCCTTGCGGTTCTTAATTTTGAGTAAAAGTGGGCTTCCTGTTTTACCGAGCCGGGTCCTGTGCCGCACGCATGGCCGGCTGGAATGCGCAACTATATACAAGAAGCAATCATTCTGCAACCGCTCGAAATGATGGGTGGTAGGTCATTTTGAAAAAAGGGATTTTGGCCATACTATGCTCACCTCGTTGAACATAGGGGAGAGAGTGGCGAAGTGGCAGTCAATTGCCACCGCTGTAGAGTTTTTCCTTGGCTTTCCTCAAACTTCTGCATATAGATTTTATTCAAGAAATCGGGTGCATTGGCCGATTTTTGGACTGTATCATGGTGTTACATTTCTCCTTGACTGGAGAATGCTCATGGTTACTTTGGCGATAAGCCTCTCGACGTTGCCGCAGCAACGGAGATGATTCGAGGGATAGCGAAGTTTGGTACCGTTATTCATTCAGATCATTGCGATGACTTATGGAAATCACGGCTAAATGCACCTTTTGTGGCAATTTAAATGTAGAAACCAAGACAGGACAATCCTACCATTTTACAGAGAGCGGCCTGGACAATGTTTACCTTGAGAATGTTGACACCTCTCATTGCCCTGACTGTAACGCAAACTCGGTTTCCATTCCTAAATCCCCGCAATTATTAAATTGCATAGGGGAAGCTATCGTTTTTGGTTCAGAGCAGCTAACTGGCGCTGAAATCAGATATTTGAGAAAAAATCTCCGCCTTAAAATTAATGATTTTGCCAAACTCTTGCGCGTCAGCAGAGTAACGGTCTCCAGATGGGAGAACGGGCAAGATATTACAAAACCCATCGATCTGCTTATTAGATCAATTTACCTTCTCAATGGCCCCGGGATAAGCGATGAAGTAAAAAACGAATTTAGGAAATGGCTTAAAGATCAATCGGTTAAGAAACATAAAACCAAAAGACGTAAACGGATTGAACTACGTTTCCCGCTTGATCAGTTTTCCTGTACCCCGGCGATGGCGTGTGGCTTATGATTGGAGTTTAACAATTGCTTCCATTCCAGGCTAATCTGCCAACTTCGCAACATCCTCCAGTGTCCAAAGATGATCGGTGATTCTCGCCTCCCGCGGCAGTTGCGGGCTATTAGTTGTTGCTTGCTGATCGGTTTTATACTCTTGCACTATGCCAGCTCTCAACACATCCCTTGCCGATATCACTGGCGGGATCGCCCATTTCACCTTTGAAATTGGCCTTCTAATAGGAATTTGAGGAATATCGGACAAAATATCTCGAAAGATCTGTAAAAACGGGATATTAGAGCGACATGGAGCGTAAGACCCAACCGGGCCTTTCGCGGAAAATGAGGGAATTCATTATGTTATAACCAAGCTTATCTCCAAGCCTATGTGATCGTTGAATAAATGGTCAAGACAAATATTGCTCAGTAGGGTCTCACAGTTTGCTAAAAGTAAGCACCGGAAACCATTGAGCATTTTGACTCTGACGAGCTTGATTCCTGAAACTCCCGTCTAAGAACGAGAATCGGGACTTCTTTCAATCTTTTTGCTGCTGATTTAATGGTTTCCCTTGGCCCGGCCGGTTGAAGCTCTCTGCATGACTGGATGCAAAAGGCGATTTCTGGTCACCCTATTTCGATCCCTCTTTAGGTGCCCATTGGGCCAAGTGGCGCTGGAACTGCGGAGCCAACCTGGTAATTATAGACTGCCGACTTCCTGGATCATAAGGGATAATCGGACCGCCGATTGAGTCCTTCCACATCCGCGCTATCCGTCCTGGCAAAGGGCGTTCATCGCAAGGCGATAGATTTACTTCAGTAAAACTTTCAAATGAAATCCCCTGCGCATTGAAATAATCAGCAAAATTGGTTAATTTCGCATCTACTGAGTGAGCACCTACTGACCATAGCTTCAACTTATCACCTATTGATTCCAAGTTCGTTAATCTCATAACAAACTTGCGCTGTGCCTGGACCAATCTATCGTACCACTGATTAGTCATTATACTCATTAATCCTTTTATATTTAGGCCCTTGAACATAGGTAGGCGCTCATCAGTTGAACAGAGTATTAATCTCCTATGCCATTGATCGAACTCTTTTAATGTTTCATATGATTTAATAGGAATAATCGCATCATATTCATTAAAAGCCGATAAAATATCATTTTCTAATACGAAGAGATGATTGAAACCTAAATCTGAAGGCCCACGAATTAATAAGATTTTTCCTGATGAAAGGCTAGAAAGATTCCAAGGATCAGTTAGGCCAAATCCATCATGGGCATCGAACAAATACGGTGTAAGCTCCCTATAATAAGGATGACAACCAGGAAACTGAAGTTCTGCAAAGGCCGAGAGTGGCTCCTTTAATAGACATCGACTTTGCGGTCCACGCATAACGCAGAAGGCAACGAAGTTTCTGCAAATATCATCGACTAATGGCGACTCAAACCCAACTGACGTTCGAGCCAATCTATCCCGTGCCAAATTTAATGGCAGGCGCCCATCTGGATCAAAAATTGAAACATTGGGATTTTTGAGAATTTGATTCGAAAAGTAGGCGCCAGTCGGCTCAAATTGCTCTTCAATCCGAATGACCCCCAATGGGATTACAATGCCATTACACACGACATCAGGTGATTTCGTATCATAGCTCCAGTCAATTGATTGAAAGCCAGGGGCTTGAATCCGGTGCCAGTTGGCCGGGAGGGGTCCATCGGCCCCCGACAGCTTGTATTTCGGTTTCACTATTTTGCCATCTTGATCGCGCTGAGTAAGTGTTGGTTTATCGAGACAGTACCAATCCCAACTTCGGGGAGAAAAATAAGCATCATAAGGGTCGTGTAACCTCGCGAGCATGGATCCAGTTGTTCTGATACTTACGGTGGTGCCGACTTTTCGCCTTACCCATCTCATCTCGATCATGCTGTCATCGAACCCGAATTCGAACCTGATGCCTTTGCCCTCAGGCTCTTCAATGTGGCGTGTGGAAACCCTGATCCGATCCCCAAGGAGAAAGGCAGATAATACCCCTACACCAAAACGTCCGGAGCGGAGTACCTGAGACTGACCCGAGGCTTCGGCAAATTCTTTCTTCCATGCATCAGATCTTCTGAAGGAAGCCCCTGCAGTAAGATAGTACTTGCGCACCGTTTCCGAGGTCATCCCAATTCCACGATCGGCAACTGTAACCCACCATTTTTCCTGGTCGTCTTTCTCAAAATACACAGCGATATCACTAGCCAGTTGCTCCCTGTCGATTGCTGAGTAAGAGGGCTTCTTCTTTAGAATGAACTCCAGCTCCCTCACCGCATCCACTGCGTTCTGAATGAGTTCACGGATTCCGATGCTGGGGCTATCACCATACAAGGGCTCAATGAGCAATTTAAGAAGGTCGGCCCTGGCTGATTCCAGCGCAGCTTTGTGCGGAACAAACGGCAATCTTTCGATAATTGCTGGTTCACGAAGATCAGAACGGACCCGCCTCAGCCTAAGCCCCAATTTGTTCAAAGGAGGAAAGCGGCCATAAACTTCACCGAGCACGGCCCAACACGAATCGAGTTCCTCCTGAATGCCTTTTATTTTCTCCTCGGTCACCGTGTAGGTGCCTATATCCACCAATGCCGATGCCTCGACAACGATCCTCAGACACTCGGGGTCTTCACCAAATGAGTGACAGTCTAGCACTGCTTGGTGCGACCACCATTCGCGGCGAGAAACAGGGCTTCTTAGTGACTTGGCAGACAGGACAGAACCAGGCGCACGCCCAACATCGAGATCTAAATAATCGGCGAGCCTGATGATCGCCATCAGGAATGTTGGGTGCAGACCGCGGTACGAACGATGAGCAGTGCGGTCTCTCCTGATAATGGATTCAATACAGTCGCGAATAGGAACACCATGACTCCTCGCGACGATGCCAGCCAAATCCCTGAGATAGTCGGATACGCCGCCGAATAGAGTCAGCCTCCCATTTTCACATGGCATTCCCAAAAGGACGATTTCATGCGCCAACCTATGATGACGACGACGGAGGAATTCGCCGACAATTTTCATGCCACGTTCACTCAGATTAGCAGGAACCAGTTCTTCGGTGTCAATAGGTTCCGGTGAACCTAAAAGATTCATGAGCGTGGTGCCGTCAAACCGCCGGACCTCTGACTGGAACTCGCGCCAGACTTTTTCCCAAGGCTCATCTTGGGGTTCAACGAGAGGCTCTCTCTCGTCATAGCTGATGAGAGCACGGAAACCGTCAAGGTTTACCAACATCCCGAGATCATGAGCCAGTATCGCGAGAATCAACAAAGCAGCATCCTGCCTCGTGAATTCGTTCCAGGCCTCTTCGCTCATTACTAATTCGCAAGTATTTAGAACACTTTGAACATGTTGAATGCCGTGATCGGTATAATCAGGAAAAAATGGAGCCTCATTTCGAAGCAAAATAGGCTGTACTTGACTAATAGTGCTACTGACAGCAGACGACACTTCATCATTCCAGCCTTGAAGCAGGGCGGCCATTCTCAATGGAAGATTTATCATAAGATGATCCTTTATTCTTTGCAGGGCAAAGAGTTAGCCGCCATCTTTGGCCGAAAATTCCCGAAAATATAGTGAACTGCCGCAGGTCAGGGCCGATCCCATTGTAAGATAGATCATCGCATCGATTTATTTCGGCATGGGGGAATGCCGGAGCGTATAACCCATCAGGATCATAACCAAAATTAGAAAATAGCTTCTCCAGGCCTGAAACGCGAAAAGACAAACCTCTTCGGGTTTGCCGCTGATCCGGTCAAGGTTTTTCCTGATAATTTGGGAAAATCCGAAAGAATAGACGATCAGACCCAGAGCAATGCTTAGCGCGCCAAGCACGAGGCTCAAGGGCCATGCTGAACGGTAAAGCCAGAAACAGGCCACCGCGACTAGCCCGATACCCACTGCAAGCCACACAACTCCTGCAGCAAAAAGCAGCCAATGCCGGCGGACAGAGGGCCTGCAACTTTCAAAAGTTTTCTTCATCCAGCCTGGGTCCGTATAGGTTAGGGTGCGCCAACCCCCAAAAAGCGTGAATCGACTCGACATAAAATAATACTTGTAGTGTTATTTACAAAGCAAAACATGTAGCAAGGTCCCGGCACCAATTTGGAACCCGACCTCTTCACATTGAGGCGACACGATCAAAAAGCACTATACAATATTTTCATGCTTCGCGGGTGTCGCTGTCGGCATGGAGAATTGCGTTCAAGATGGTGCCGATGAATGACAAAGAAAGTGCGAGTTGCCCCCAACTTAGCCATTGCAGGGCCATTTAGGAGCGGCGCTGCGGTGGCGCGTACCACCCCAGCGCAATAACA
>JBKQTS010000157.1:0-44738 GCA_052143075.1 Syntrophobacteraceae bacterium
ATGAGGACATGTTAAACCTGAAAATGGAGACCATTTATAATACCCAATATTGTCAAAGAACGTTTCTCATAAAACTTCCAGGGAAACCGTCAATTATGAAGGCCCCCTTTTTTCAGCAACCTGCTATGGCGTCTCCTGTATCGATGGCCGGCGACCCGAAGCAGAGGTGATAATCGTTATTTGCAGGATCAAAGAAGAGAGGATCTGCAGAGATATTTCCGTTGGTCCCGGTCTGGTCCGGTATCCCGGAGTAATTGGTCGTATTTTCGTAGACAAGGTTGTTCTGCCAGACTGATAGGCCATAACCGACGAAGTCCACACCTATTTGATATCCAACGATTATATTATTCTTGAATAGGTTACCCGACGAATCGACGGCGAAGAGTCCAATATCAGTGAGAGTGTTGCCGACGATGGTATTGTTGGCGATCTGAGCGCTGTTTACCTGGTATCCTATAGCTATCGCCGCGCATGGGTTGTTTACGAATATATTATTAACAATGACAGGAGAAGAGTTATCTGTGGCAGCTACAACCTCCTGTCCAACACAAGAGTTATTTATAAAAGTGTTTTGTTGAATCAACGGCGAACCGCCCCATATGTATATTACGTAGCCGTAGACCTGACTAAAAATGTTTCCACTGATGATGGGCGATCCTCTCGTCACTGCAATACCGCCTCCAGAACCCGGGTTTACATTGCTGCTTCGAAGAGTAAATCCTTCAAACGCTTGTTGTACTGAAGACTGGCCGATTTCGTTGGCAATTGTAACCACCGGTCCATTGTTATTTCCTTCGATCACTGTAGCCAAAGAGCCATTTGAGCTTACCACGCTGATCGCCTTGCCCATAAAATCAATGCTTTCCATATAAGTCCCAGGCCCAACCAGCACCGTATCACCATCCTGTGCCGCATCGATCCCGGCCTGGATAGTGGGATAATCTCCGGGGACATTTAATGTAGCGGCTCCGGCACCGAGCGCGCTGTACAGGAACAACCCCGTGATGATCGCTAATAGACAGAGGATTCTTGTAGGTTGACGGCGGCTCATTATTTCCCCTTTCGGCATTGGAAGGGATTCCAACCCGGCAGTCTGAGGCGTGGGCAGAGAAATACCTCAGAGCTTAGATATCTCTTATCCAGTATCACCTTTGGAGATGCAAAGATCTTACGGCAAATTAATCTAAAGTCAAGGACACTGTAATACATTGTGTGGATTCGGATAGTGAAAAATCTTCAATCAAGCGTGCATTTAGGTGGGTATATACTGGGTATTTCAATTACACATTACGCTTATAATGGATTTTATCTCGATAGGATGTACAAGATAGGTTAATAATTATCGTCTGATTCCGATTACGGCTTTTCTCTTTTGAGCCGGGCTTAAAATCGCCTTCGTTACTAGACTGCAAATTCTACCTGCATTTTCAAAGCACTTCGGTTGGCAGAGAAACACCGGGCGCTTCGATTATGTCTCGGATCTTTTCTTCAACTCCATTGGCTACTGGGACAGCTAATCAGCCTGTCGTGCGCCACCCCTAAAAAAAGGTTTTCTGCATTGCTGATCTGGATTAATTTAGTAGATTTGGAGCAAGAGATAGGTAGCAAGGTTGAAAAATGAAAAATCAACCTATCTCTCCTCTGTACGTAACAAAATAGATTTTTGACCTCAGAATAATCTCTGGCCTACGCTCAAAAAGCTCAAGTTTTGCAATCATTTTTTGAGCAGAAGGGTTCCAACCTACCTCCGCTTGGAGATGAAGAAGGGGTAGCGGATAGAGAGCAGTGGTCAGTGGTCAGTGGTCAGAAAAAGCTTAAAACCAAAATCCCCCCTGCCCCGCATCGCTCTGCGATGAGTGAACAGTGAACGGTGAGCAATGAGTAGAAAAAGCTTTCAAACTAAAATCCCCCCTTTAGAAAAGGGGGGTTATTGGCTCATCCTTTTCATGGTTTCAGGGTGCCCCGAAGGGACGTGAGGAGCTGTCCCAAAAAAATCGAGCGGCAATGGCGGGCACGGTCAAAGCTGTGCCCGCCCTGCGTGCTCTTCTCTTCACTTTTCTTCCACTTTGCTCTTCGCCTCTTCGATCAGTTCGAGCAAAGAAGCGATCTTCTCTTTGGGTATTCTGTCTGCAAACTTCTCCCACTTTTGCGGCGAAAGCGTTTTCCTGAGGTATGCTTCAACCGGAAAGAAGGGTTGCCAGCAGAAAACAATCCGATGACATGGAAGGTCCCCGGCTTCCTGCATGCAATATGTCAGGGGCGTCTCCCCACCCAGCCTGGGGCACCTCATCCAAAGCCCTTCGCCCGTTTTCGAAAGCTCGCTGCTCATCATGGTTTTGGAAAGCCTTCGATCGATTTCAGCGCCCGCGCGATTTCCTCGTCGGTCAGCTTGTGCTGGACGAGCTTTCCCGTAAGGAAGGCATCATAGGCGGACAGATCTATTATTCCGTGACCGCTGAAGTTGAACAGGATTGTCTTTTCTTTTCCTTCCTGCTTCGCGCGCTCTGCTTCCTGAACCACGGCGGCAATCACGTGATTGGTCTCCGGCGCCGGGATTACCCCTTCGGACCGCGCCCATTTTACTCCTGCCGTGAAAGTCTCGATCTGGTCATAGGCCCTTGCCTCGACGATGCCCTCCTTTACAAGATGGGAAACTATGGGGGCCATTCCGTGGTACCTCAGTCCGCCGGCGTGGATCGGCTCGGGCAAAAAGTCGTGACCAAGCGTGTGCATGGCCAGAAGAGGCGTGGTCATGGCCGTATCTCCGAAGTCGTAGGCGAACGGACCACGGGTCAGAGTCGGGCAGGACGCGGGCTCGGCTGCAACAATGGATGTCTTTTTGCCGTGGATTTTGTCGCGTACGAACGGAAGGGAAATTCCGGCGAAATTGCTGCCCCCGCCTGCGCATCCCATTACCACGTCGGGATATTCGCCTATTTGAGCAAGCTGCTTCTGGGCCTCGAGACCGATAACGGTCTGATGGAGCAGCACGTGATTGAGAACACTGCCAAGAGAGTAACGGGAATCCTTGTTTCCAACCGCGTCCTCGATAGCTTCGCTTATGGCGATTCCCAGGCTCCCGGGAGAGTCGGGATTTTCGGCCAGGATTTTTCGTCCCGCCTGTGTTCTTTCGCTCGGGCTCGGAATGCACTCGGTCCCCCAGGTGGCCATCATAAGGCGCCGGTAAGGTTTTTGCTCGTAGCTGATCCTCACCATGAAAACCCTGCACTCCAGGCCGAACATCGCACAGGCCATGCTCAGAGCGCTCCCCCATTGGCCTGCTCCCGTTTCCGTCGACAGCCGCTTTATGCCAAAAGCCTTGTTGTAGTACGCCTGGGCGATCGCCGTATTGGGCTTGTGAGAGCCTGGCGGACTTGCCCCTTCGTACTTGTAGTAAATCTTTACGGGGGCCCCAAGGAGCTTTTCGAAGTTGCGGGCGCGGCAAAGCGGCGTTGGACGCCATAGAAGGTATTTCTCCAGCACCGGTTCGGGGATGTCTATCCAGCGATCGGTTGCGACTTCCTGCTCGATCAGATTCATGGGAAAAACAGGGGCCAGGTCCTCGGGACCTACCGGTTTGCCCGTGCCGGGATGCAGGGGGGGGCACATAGGCGTGGGCATGTCGGACAGGATATTGTACCATTGCCTCGGAATTTCATTGTCTGCAAGAACGACCTTTGTCTGTTCCATTTCTCGTTTTCCTCCTTGCCTGTTGATGGTTGGAAACCAAGCGGCCAAAGACAAAAAGGGCCGTGGGGCCAAGTATACAAATCGAACCTGGCGCCACGGCCCTTCATTTATGTAAAACGGGGCTTATGTGGACAGGCTCACTTCAAAGCCTGCCACAACCACACCATGGATGAATTCCTGAAGAGGGCCGCCAACATACACTCCTGTCAATGTGGGTTTTGTACTTAATACAGCAAAAAGCTCAATGTCAAGGAAAAATCCACCGCAAAGACTGAAAGCGATTCACCGCAGAGGGCGCAGAGGGCGCAGAGAGGAAATATAAAATTACCGATTCGGCAGAATTTTCGGGCTGCAGTCTGTTTCCCATTTTTACCTTTGCGTCTCTGGTTCGAAAAGTTCATTTCGGATAGGCTTCAGCGTCTCGACAGCATCAAAATCCCCCCTGCCCCCCTTTAGAAAAGGGGGGTTATCGGCGCTCCTTTTCATGGTTTCAGGGTGTCCCAGAGGGACTTGAAAAGCTGCTACGAAAGGTTTTTTGGTGGGCCGCGCTCCGCCCTCACAAAGCGCCCTCACAAAAGATCGGGCGCGGACTTGACGCATTGCCTGGGATGATGCGTCAAGCGGGGACCCGATATGAAGTGAGGGTCCGCTTAACCCACGCTACGGTCCTTTTCATGGTTGCAGGGTGTCCCGCAGGGACATGATGGACTACGGTAAACGTTTATCGGGATTGCATGTCCACATGACGGCAGAAGGTTCATCGGAAAAAATAAGGGCCGTTGTATTCCATCAGGGCGCTCTCGGGGATTTCCTCATGGCGGCTTCCGTCATAGATGAGCTTGCCGGGACTTATGCCTTGGCTCGTATCGACTTCTGGTCAAAACCCGAGCATGTGTCCCTGTTGACCGGAAAGAGTTATCTGGGGCAATGTCATTCCCCTGATGACGCTCTTATTGCCCGCCTTCTGCAGGACAGCCTGTGGCGGACGGCAACTCTTCCCGATTTCCTGCTCAAAGCCGATATTCTTTTCATCTTCGGCCAGGCCGGAACTCGTCTCATTGCCGAAAGACTCTCCGCGCGCCTTTCGGCAAAAGTATACCGTGTTCAATCTTTCCCTGCGGATGACAATGCCCGTACTCATGTTTCCCGCTTCTTGCGCAGACAATTCAAAGATCTTGGCTGGTCGATCGGCGGCAAGCCCCTTACCCTGTCAGCTCCTGTCTCTGAAAAACAGGCCGCAAGGGAGCTTCTTCGTGAACTGGGGATTCATGCCAGGCCGGTTTTCATTCATCCGGGAAGCGGCGGCCGGCGCAAAGTCTGGCCGCTCGCGAACTGGCATGGACTGCTCGACTGGATCCAACGTGAATTGCCGTTTCAAGCGCTTCTGTCCATCGGTCCTGCCGATGACTATATGGACCGGTTTTCCGGGGCCGTGCGTGAAGCTGGAGTCCCCATCGTAAGTGGGCTGCCCCTGTTGAGGCTCTCCGCCCTGCTTTCATTGTGCGAGCTCTACATCGGAAGCGATTCGGGAGTGAGTCACCTGGCGGCGGCGACTGGAATACCGTCGATAACCGTCTTTGGGCCGACCGATCCCCGCGTGTGGGCGCCGCAGGGAAGGAATGCAGTGGCTGTACGTAGGACATGGAAAGAAGCAGATGGCTTTACATGGGCGCCTTCAGAAAAACCTGATTTTCAAGATAGGGAAATTGCCGATCTGGTGAAAAGCATTCTCCGGTCCACCCACCCCGAATCCCGGAGCCAGTCCGGGACAGGTAACGGATTTAGACAGTATTCACAGGATTGACAGGATTTACAGGATTAACAGCAACATCAACGCTGCGCGAGGTTATCGCTCCCGTACCGTTTAGCCTTTTGAACGATAAGTGCGATACTTGCGTTTAACTTGGAGACTCGATGCCCCAAAGTTCAGAAGCAGTCCGATCTCTACACCGGTGGTTGCCAGGTAGTTTACGAGTTGCGCTTCGTGTGCGTGCACAAGGGATTGCACGGCCTTATTTTCGACGAGCACCCTGTCCGCAACCAACATGTCGGCAATGAAATCGCCTACCACGACACCATCGTAGACAAACTGGACAGCCCCCTGACATTCCACCTTCAGACCGGCCTTGTTCAACTCGTGTGCCAGCGATTTGTGGTAGACCGATTCCAAGAATCCCGGCCCCAATGTCTGGTGGACCCTCATTGCGCACCCAATGATTTCTTCCGTCAGGGCAGCCTCTTGCATCCAGTCCCCTTTCTATTCTTTTTCTGTCAATCCTGTTAATCCTATCCAAAGGTCTAAAAGAGGAAAACGGAAACCTCAGCGCCAGCGTCGAGACCTTCCACATGTTCGGGAATGACCACGTATCCGTCGGCCCGGGCCAGTATGCTGATCGCTCCCGATTTCCCGAATATCGGCGATGCCTCCATAACGCCTGCGCTTCCCCGGGACAGGGCAACAGGCACGTAGTCGGTCCTGCCGTGCACTGACGGGATCTGCCGGTTGACGATCGCGCCAAGCGCGTGCGTATGAGCAAGTTCAGGTTCCACCATACCCTGCAGCTTTCGCAAAGAGGCAAGCACGAATGCCTGGCAAGTGATCAGCGCGGATACAGGCTGACCCGGAAGTCCCCAAAAAAGCACACCGCCCGCTCGCCCAAAGATCGTAGGCTTGCCGGGCCGGATCGCGACCCCGTGCACCAGAAGCTCCGATTCGGGCAGGACCGCCAGGACCTGTGTCGTGTAATCCCGCGCTCCAACCGAGCTGCCGCCTGACAGGACGATCACATCGTGGTCCTTAAGGGCCTCCTGACAGGCCGAGACCAGGTCTTCAAGCCGGTCGGAAACCCTCTCCTGCATCCCGATCCGCGCTCCGGCGGATTTGATTTCGGCTGCAAGGCTGAAGTTGTTGATGTCCCTCACCTTTCCAGGCGCAAGAAGGCGAGTTTCAACCGGAACTATTTCATCGCCCGTCGAAATCAGGGCCACCAGCGGGACCCTGAAAACCTCCACATCGACTATTCCCAGGGCAGCCAGCACGCCGACATCCTGGGGCCGGAGCAAGGCCCCTTCCCGGAACAGGGTCTCGCCGAGCGCTATATCGTCACCGGCCTTGAGTACATTTTCGCCCGGCGCCACGGGCCTGGTAATCTCGATTGTCGTATTGTCGAGCACTGAAGTATATTCGACCATCACCACCGCGTCGGCCCCCTCGGGAAGCATTCCGCCGGTCGGGATCTCCACCGCCTTTCCCGGAGTGACGGCGAACCCGGGCGCCTCGCCAATGGCCACTTCGCCCGATCTTTCCAAAAGGGCGGGCATGCTTTCCGATGCTCCGAAGGTGTCCCGCGCACGAACGGCACAGCCGTCCATAGTCGCGCGCGCAAAATGAGGCACCGGCTCAACTGCCGTCATATCTGAAGCAAGTCTCCTGCCGCAGGCAAGTGCGAGTGAAACCGTCTCAGGCGACAGCGGCTCAATCCTGTCCAGGATTGACAAAACCTCATCGGCGGTTTTGACTTTGAGAAACTGGGCCATCAGGTCTCCTCTATAATGATTCTAAAAAAAAACCCGGATGGAGGTCATCCATCCGGGTCCCGGCCGGCTCAAGCCAACCGGTCTTTAACCAGGAAACTGACTAGAAGTTCCACTGCAGCCGTGCACCCAACTTCCAGGCATTGGTAGCAGCAGGTGACAGGTACTTGTTCGCGTCGATCTGGCCGGTACCTGTGGGAACGACAGTGGTCGTAGTAGCGCCTACACCGGAAACAACTGTCGTGGTAGTCCTGCCTGATGGTCCGAACGTGGTAAAGAAAGGCAGAGGACAGAAAGCGTCGTCGGCGAACAGGTACGCAGCAACAAGGGTCAGCGTCAAATTATCGACGACCCTCTGATCGAGATATAAGTCCACTTCATTCCCGATGTTGCCTGACATATCAAACCGAGTGGCACTGTCATACGCCGGGTTAGTCACAGTGGTGGTTGTGGTTTGCCCGCCGGTCGTTTTAGTTGTAACGGTGGGCGCCGCCGCCTTATGGAAGACTAAAGAATTCGGGTCAAAAGCGACCGGAACGTCATCTGCTGTCCCCCAGTACCAGTAGGACGCGCTAAGCTTGGTGCCCGGGCAAATCTGCCATGAAGTTCCGGTGGTGATTGTCCAGAGGTTGGTCGGGGTACCATAACCTCTCCAGTAGACTGTGCTCAGAGCACCAGAACTCGGAGAGCCGCTCTCGAGCGCGCTGGCGGACAAGCCGTTCTTGAACCCTCGCATGATATAAATATCGTCGCCCAGCACACCGCCGCCGATGATTTCAGAAGAGTACTTGGCGGTGGCCAGCGGATATGTAAACCACGTAACATTCGTGCTATCGGTGCCTCGGAAGGGCAGCCCGCCGATGGTGGAGTAAGTATTGGCAGACGACATAGGCGCGTTTGTGTTGAAGTTATTAGCTGTGGCGCCATTTCCGTTGTTCCCCGGAGTCTCGGAGAATTTTGGACCGGTAGTGTAGAAACCGCCCACATTAAAGGTGAACGGAGCACAGAAATAGGTTAGCCCGGCGTCAAGCATATAGCCGGTGTAATCCGACTGGGACACCGGGGAGCCTAAGCCCGTATTAGGCTTCGTGCCTCCGCCGTTGCCCGGGCCGATCGAGGTGAGTGCGACCGGAGTGTTGTACTCAACGCTGCCGAAATTCTTGACAAAGTTGAGATAGCCAAGCAGCCAGTCAACCTTATAGGTAACGTTAAAGCCTAAATCGAACAGGTTATTGCTCTTGATGTTGTCCTGAACGGGCATGAAACCCGAGTCCGTAAAGCCGGTGTAAGATGAAACCGGAGTGTTATAAGTGGTCGGGTCAATGCTCGTGGTGGTTTTGTGCGCGTCCTGCCAAAAACCGACAAGAGAAGCTGTCCACGGAGCGCACGTATAGTCGACTGTGAAAAAGAAATCGTCGACGTTGGCATCCTGGTTTGTATAAGCCATGTACGTGTTGCTGAAACCAGCGCTCGTCATTGGCGGCGAACCGGTCCCAAACCTTCTGTCGGCCCCATACTGGCCGCCAATGTATCCGAGAGTAACCCTGAAAGGATCCAGCTTGGTAACCACGACGCCGGCCGAGAAGTCGTCGTCCACTATCCACGAATTCAGCAGTGTAATGGTCTGGATACCCATAATAGCCGTGGAAGGCGTGTTGGGGACGTTAAACTCGAGGTACGCGTTCTTCACCTCTATCGCGACATTGTCCGCGCCGATATTGCCGCCGCCGTTCTGCCCCGCCCTTTGGCCAAGCTGCGAAGCAGCGAGACCGGGATCGCCCCAGGTCGTGTCGCCTATTTCAAACTTCGTCACCACTTTGAGGTTTGGGCTGCCAACGAAGGTGAAGTAGAGGCGAAGACGCTGGTCGATGTAGTTCCTGTTGTCGTTGCTGTTGTAATAGGTATTCGGCTTGCCCAATGAGTTGACAAACTGTGGTCCGTAGTTTCCGTAGTAACCTTCGTGATCGGTGCCGTCCCAGACGTTATCTCCAGCATTGTACCGGACTCGGAACTGGCCGCCGTAAAGGAATTCAACGTCCGCGAGCGCAGGCGCGGCGATAGACACCGCCAGCAGGGCCACGGCCAAGACAAGAAGGTACTTCCTCATAACTCTTTCCTCCTCCAAAGCTGAAGCTATTTGCGAACTCTTTCCTTACTAAGCCCCATCATTTCGATATTACTGCCCTTTTAACCTCCGTTCCCCGTCGGACGACGGCCAGAAATCCATACTTTGCCCCTCTACAAAACTAGTTGAAGTTCTATTTCAGAATTTCGATGAATGTCAAGTGAAAATTGAAACAAACATTAATTAAATTTTGTATGAAACATTTGGGCCTTTACATTTCTTTATCCCCAAGGACAATAAAAAAACTTGATAAGGGGACTCCGCCTGATTTATTGTACGGCACAGCAAAAAAAGGCCTTCTGGGCCCAAGTTTTTGGAAATGGTTGAAATTGGGAGCTTTATGGGGCAAAGGCTGACAATTTCGCTGCCTTACTCCCCAAAATCCGCAATCAGCGGGTATTGGTTCAAATAAATACATTTTCAACTTCTAAGGAGAACGGCATGTCTTATAGCAGGGCGGTGATTTTATTTACGGTGTTTTTGCTTCTCTTTTCAGGACTCGTGGCGCCCTGTACGGCCGCTCAAACCCCTGCGGGCGACACCTCGCCGGCCAGGGTAGCGATTCTGCCCTTCGCCATGAACACCCCGGCAAATCTTAATTACCTTCAAAGCGGAATCCGCGACATGCTATCTTCCCGGCTTTCGTGGCAGGGCAAAGTGCAGGTCGTGGACAAATCCGAAGCCGACAAGGCCGCCCGGGGAGCAAAAGAAATATCGCCGGGTGAGGCCCAGCGAATCGGCGCCGGTCTCAAGGCGGATTATGTTCTGTACGGAAGCATAACCAGCACCGGCCAATCGGTAAGCATAGACGCAAAAATGGTGTCGGTGTCGGGCAAAATGGAGCCTGTCTCCTTCTATGCTCAAACGAAGACCCTCGACGACATCATGCCCCAGGTAAACCTGTTTGCCCAACAGATAAACCAAAAGGTCTTCGGCAAACCGGAGGAGAAGGGGCAGACGGCCTCGGCGGAGGCTGAAGCTGCGGCAACCCGCAATCCTGAATTGCTCCTTCCGGGCGCTATAGCCCCCGGGGGAGACAAAATATCCTACCTCAACCCCAATTTTGTAGAAGTAACCCCCGAAGGCGCCCTCAGGCAGGGGGGCATGTGGAGAAGCCAGGACTTTCAGGGTGGAATACTCGGTATGGACCTTGGCGATGTCGACGGCGACGGGAAGTCCGAAGTCGTTGCCATTCAGATGAGAAAGCTGACCGTGTACAAAAAGGAAAATCAGGGCCTGCGGCCGGTCGCTACATTCGAAGGCACCGCTGTGGATCGCTTTGTCTGGGTAAGCGTTCTGGACTTGTACCATGAGGGGAAAGCCTACATCTTTCTGACAAACCTGAGGACGAGAAACTCCTCCATGCCGTTAGGCGACACGGCCAGGGACCCCATCGATCAGGGCCAGGATGTTTCCTCCTATGTGCTGTCGGTTTCCGGAGGCAAGATCCAGGTGGTTGCCGATGGCCTTCCCTACTTTTTGAACGCTGTTCACCTCGGGCCTCGAGGCAAAGTCCTGATCGGGCAAAAGCAGGGAGACAAATACCAGGGCGCCTTTACCGAGGGTATATTCGAGATGCAGCTTCGAGGCAACTCGCTCGTTACCGGGCCTGAGGTAAGCGCTCCAAAGACAGTCAATGTATACAATTTCGCAAAAGCCGACATCAAAAACGACAGGCTCGATACAATCATAATGCTGGATAATTCCCACCAATTGCGCATCCTGAGCACGAGCGGTGAGCAGATTTGGAGAGGCCGCGGCCTCTGGGGGGCAACGACCAACTCCTTCGAAGCCAAGGTCGAAGACCGCCGGTGGAATATGGTGGACCTTTTCGCCATTCCTTCCCCTATCCTGATTGCAGACGTGCGCAACAACGGGATTCCTGAAATCGTTCTTAACCGCAATACCACCTCCTTTGACCAATGGCTGCCCAATTCGATGAAAGTTTATGACAGGGGCGAGATCGTATCGCTTTCCTGGGACAATATGGGACTGATTGAAAACTGGAAGACTAGAGAATTGGACGGGCAGGTTACATCACTTCGTATCGGCGACCTCGATGGCAGCGGTAGACCGCAACTGGTGATCAGCATGGTATATGCCAAAGACCTGCTCAAACTCGATAACGCAAGAAGCGTCATCTTTGCCTATGATTTGAACGTGCAGCAGGGACCGGTCGCCAAACCGGCTCCTGACGAGAAAGAGACCGTTCCGATAAAGGCATCTACAGACACAAACACCAAGTCCCAGAGTAATCAGAGCGGTCAGGACATGAGCAGGAGAAGGATGGGTCAATAAATGTTCCGGTTTTCAGGGTTGAACTCAGTCAAAATCCTCCCATCCAGGAGGATTTTGTCTTTGGATCGGCATAAATCGATTAGATATGGGGAGGGCGCCAGGCGCCGCTTTCCGGCGCCTGATATGACATGTCCAATAGCGGTGTGTCCTCCGTGGTAAAAATGCCGTTAAAGTCTTATCGGTGATGGGCGATGCTCAGAGTATATGAGCTTAAGGGAAGCGGCCGGCCCCGCGATCTCCCCGCTGAAGGCCTCCAGGGGATTTGGCCGGAGCCGCCTTTTTATTATCTTTTTTACAAAAAAGAGTCTGCCCAACCCATTCTGGAGTGGCTTAAATCTCGTCCCGACTGGCGGCTAACCTCGCGATACGATTTGCCCTATGAGAAATGGCAGGACGTTTCCGCCTCTCAGATCAGCCTGGGATCTTTCAATATCCGGCTGTCGGCGGACCCGGCCGATAATCCGGACGGGACCGTAATTCTCATCGATCCCGGAGTCGTTTTCGGTTCGGGCCTTCATCCAACCACTCAAGGGTGCCTGCTTGCGATATCTGAAATTTTCAGGTCTAATGAAATCCATACGGCGCTTGACTTTGGCGCCGGAACCGGGATCCTTGCGATAGCATGTGCCCTGGCGGGGGCAAAATTCGTCCTCGCAATAGACCGTAATCCGCTCGCGCTGAAAGTCGCCTTGAAAAACGCACGGGCAAACGGAGTCATGGATCGGATCGCCTTGGTGGAAGCTGACCGGCCGGAGTGTTTAAGTCTACGTCCGGACTGTTTCATCATGAACCTGGAATGGCCCATTCTCGAGAAAGCCCTTGCGGCGGGGGAATGGAGGAATGCCCGGTGGGTTGTACTGGCCGGATTTCTGGAAAGCAGGCTTGAATCGGTCAAAAAATTAGCTCGACCCGAGTTCCGGGTAGATAGCGTAATAGAGCGGCAAGGATGGCCCACGATCGTACTGAGTGCTGAGTGATGAATGAGCTTCGGTCGTCTTGGGCAAGGATGAGTAAAGTCGAATGATCAGCAAGGCAAACAGCTTGGTGCGTTCCAATATGCCGTCCTTCTCACTCTTCATCATTGTTGCCCTAACTCATCATTCGTCACTCATCACTCATCATTCGAACTGTGGCCCTGATCCGTTCCGCAACCTCTCTCATTTGCCCTTCGTCTGCGTACCGGGACCTTGGCCAGAAAAAACCTCTCAGACCGTCTTTCCTTCTTCTCGGGACCACGTGCACATGAAGGTGGGGAACACTCTGGCTGATTTTATTATTGATTGCAGCAAAAGTTCCCTCCGCGCTCATGCTTTCCTCGATCGCGCGGCACAGAAGCTTTGCGTCCGAAAAAAGCGGCCGGATCAGCAGGTCCGGCAGATCCATCAGCGTCTCGTAATGGGCTCTGGGGACGAGCAGGCAATGGCCCTGAAAGAGTGGGCGGCTGTCCAGGAAAGCCACGCAGCATTCATCCTCCAGCACGATGGAGGCGAGCAGTTCGCCCGAAATTATCCGGCAGAATTTGCACGTCTTTATCACTGAGCGCTGCTCCGGGGCAGTCCCGTATTTCCCTCAAAAACTATCTCCAGGACCTCCTGAAGAGAACGCACGCCTATGTAGAGGGCGTCCATTTCCTGCGAAAGCCGCTCGGAATTGCTTCTGGGCATCAGGCAGGCGGTAAACCCAAGCTTGGAGGCCTCCGCCGCCCGGAGCGCGCTGTGCCCGACTCCCCTTACCTCACCTGCGAGCCCCACCTCGCCCCAGACCACAAGGTCCTGCGGAAGCGGTCTGTCCAGATAGCTGCTCATCAGTGCAGTGGTCATCGCCAGGTCGGCCGCGGGCTCTAAGAGCCGCACTCCGCCAGCCACATTTATGAACACGTCCTGCTGCGCAAAGTTGAACCCGAGCTTTTTTTCCAGCACCGCGAGCAAAAGCGAGAGCCGGTTTGTGTCAACTCCCATGCTGGTGCGGCGCGGCTGCATCCAGCCGGTCGAACTGACCAGCGCCTGAAGTTCGACCAGGATTGGACGAGTCCCCTCGACGGCACAGGCCACAACGGAGCCCGAGACGCCCTTGGGGCGCTCGGCCAGAAGTAGCTGGGAGGGATTGGGGACCTCTTCGAGGCCGCTTTCCTTCATTTCGAAAACCCCGACTTCGTTTGTCGAGCCGTAACGGTTCTTGACCGCCCGAAGCAGCCTGAAGGTGTGCGTCCTGTCCCCCTCAAGGTATAAAACGGTGTCCACCAGGTGCTCCAGAGCGCGCGGACCGGCTATGGCGCCCTCCTTGGTAACGTGGCCGATTACGAAAATGCTTACCCCGGCTTCTTTGCCCGTCCTCATGAGCCTCGATGCGCATTCCCGCACCTGACTGATCGACCCCGGGGCCACGTCGAGGAGCCTGGTGTACATGGTCTGGATGGAGTCCACCGCTACGACCAGCGGAGGGTTCTTCTCCATTTCGTCAAGTACGGCTTCCAGTGAGGTTTCCGAAAAGATGAACAGCTCGCGTGAGCAGAGCCCAAGCCTCTGAGCGCGGGACTTCAACTGTTGAGGGCTCTCTTCGCCTGAAACGTAGAGAACACGGCCGTCCCTGGTCATCCTGGAAAGCGCCTGGAGAAGAAGGGTGGATTTCCCGATGCCGGGATCGCCCGCCAGCAAAACCAGAGAGCCCTTTGTCAGACCACCTCCCAGCACCCGGTCCCATTCACCCATGCCGGTATGCAAGCGGACTTCGCCGTCGGACTTGATTTCATCGAGGCTGACCGGATGGGCCGAAAGCGTTTTGGCGAGTTTCGAGGCAAGTTTCCTCGCCCCCCCGGGCGCAACCTCCTCGCTGAAGCTGTGCCAAATCTGGCATTCGGGACATTTGCCCATCCACTTCGGGCTTATGTAGCCGCACTGCTGGCATCGGTAGATCAATTTCGGTTCGGCCATTTTTCGCCCCTCTACCCGGTTCTGTCCCATTTAGGGCCTCACGGTGACTCATCTCCCGATATCGCCAGGCCCTTTTCCCATGCTCTCCATTCTATGCTGGAAGCTCCTCGCCGTGTGCTGCATCGAAATAGAGCCGAGCGCAACAACGGCACAGATTGCGCCAAAGACGACCCACGCAATCTTCGGCTCAGTCCCATGTACTTCAACCGAAGCACACACGAGAATGTAGGCCATCCAGACCAGGACGGCTGCAATTCCCAGATACGGAATGAAATTGAGCGCGGAGGCGACAGGGGAGATGGCGAGCATATAAGCTGCGCACCTGAAGGAGACCTCATAGGATTGCCGAGACCCCATAAGCTGCCAGATTACAAATAGGATAGCCGCTGCCACAAAGGTCCAAAGCACTGTCAATATCGGGGATACTATTAGTCCGGTCAAAAACAGCATGAAGAATTTGGCAAAAGAAAACCCCAGCAAGCCCATGACGATCCTGACGATGCCGGAGGCGATGCCCATGACGGCCGCGAAGATAAGGGGATCGGTATAGCCTCCCGACAGCGGCATTTGCCGGTAAAACGACGCCGGGGCGCGGATAACCCCCTGAAAGGTCTCCATGATCGAGCCAAGTATCGCTTTCGGATCAACCGCCAGTTTCTTCTCTGCCACTTGCATTACCTCCCTTTGATCTGAAATCTGATATCATAGGGAAGAACTCTTCCGAAACAAAATCTTACCAGCTTCTGCGCAGATTTGAAATAATTCCCAATTTTCCAGGTGCGTATCGACATTCTGCATCAGACTTTCCGCGCTCGATATGCAGGCTTTTCACTACACTGTGCGTAGGCCAATAACTACAGTTTTCCTCGGCGGCCGGCCGGCAACCGGGTGTCCCAATGCCATGCCCGGGGGCTTCCTGCCTTATTCGATCAGTTATGGCATGGTTTTGGTAAAGAGAAGAGATTTCCCGGAAAATCCCGTGCAAATTATAGCCGGTCAGCCACCACCTCGTGGGGCGTGAGGTTTGATGGCGAGGGCAACTTGTCCTGAGCCCTTCGGCTTTGCCTCGAGCAGCTCTTCAGTTGTAGGAGCGCAAAAGGGACCCGCTTTGCGATTAAGCCGGCATTCCGTTTTCGGATGAAGACAAACTGCCGTAGCTATTGACATTTTTGGGAAATTTAATTATGGTTGGAAACCAATTTCCGTCTTTGAGTCAAGCAGGAGAGTTGACTGCGGATTTCGCGGTGACTCCCCGAGCAAAGAGAATAAGGTTGACGATCTTTTCCCGAGTCATGATTGCCCAGGGTACCCTTATCCTGCTGGTCCTCGTTATAAGCATTTTTGCCGTTGGTAAGCTCCGCCTTGTCTCACAATTGAATAGGCAAGCCCTCACGGTTGACGCCGCCTGCATTAACGAGGAAAAAAGGCTTCTGAAGTCTTTTCTCGCTGAGATGCGCGATGTTGAAAAATATCTGTTGATGCGGGATCTGTCGTTCCGGGACGAATACGAAAACAATAAGAATGATTTTTACGACGCCATTACTAAGATCGCTTACACTGTCGACTCCGAACGCGAAAAAGAGCTTGTAAGCGAGATTGAATCTCTCCATGACAACTATGAGCAAGAGACCGACCTGACCAATTTTGGCGAGAAAGGGTCTGAAACAGCCAGAGCCAGTCTGAGCGAGGGTATAATACAGAGAGTCAATGAGCTGATCAAGCTGCGGGATCAGGCGACCTCTTATAGAACGGCTTTGGCCAGGGACCATGCGGCGTCTGCGGCCGAGGTTATGTTTTGGCTGACGGTATTCGGAATCGCGGGCGCCTTTGTAATGGCTTACATTCACGCACGCGGGATCAGCCGCCCCCTGAGAGGGCTGGCGCGGGAGATGCGCCGCATAGGGCAGGGCGAGTTCTTTTCCACCGCTGAGGTCGAAGGGCCGACAGAGGTCGTCGAACTGGCCAAATCCTTCAACCTGATGGCCGAAGAACTCGAGCACCTGGACCGCCTGAAAGCAGATTTTACGGCACATGTATCCCACGAATTGCGCACCCCTCTCACTGCCATCCGGGAAGGCACGGCGTTGCTCCTCGAAGAAATATCCGGGCCACTCACCAAAAGCCAGCGTGAAATACTGGAGGTAGTCCGAAACCACAGCAAGCGCCTGTTCCAGACTATTTCATCCATCCTCGATCTGTCGAAAATGGAGGCGGAGATGATGGATTATGAGTTCACCATGTGCGACTTGAGAGCCATTATTGAAGAATCCGTGGAAGCTGTAGATCTGATCGCACGCAAAGGGAACATTAAGTTACAATCGAAGATAGTTGGGTCAATTCCGATGTTTCTGGCAGATGAGCGCAGGATTCAACAGATCCTGGGCAATCTTTTGAGCAATGCTTTGAGGTTTTCTCCGGCTGGTGGCGAGGTTCGGGTGGAGGCATTGCCTGTGGAAGGCCATCGCGGGAATGCCGCTGCGGTCGAAATCAGGGTCTCGGATGATGGCCCGGGCATTCCGGCTGGGGAGGTCCAGAATATTTTCAAACACTTCTATCAAAGCAGGAATCAAAAGGCTAAAGGACAGCAGGGGACCGGTCTGGGCCTGGCGATCGCCAGGCACATAGTTGAAGCGCATAAAGGAAGGATCTGGGCCGAAAGCGAGATAGGATGCGGGTCGACCTTCCACGTCGTTTTACCGGTCCGCACAGATATAGATTCCGGCTTCCAGGATTCGACATTAGCAAAGCGAGCTAATAATGGGTGACAAATCCAAAGTTTTCCGCATATTCGTCCTCTTTTATATCTTGGTCCTGATTGCCGGGTGCGAGCCCTCGCATATTGCGCCGGTTCAGAACTTGGTCCCGCCGCCGCCTTCATTCCTTCCCCAGACCGTGATGCAGACCGGCGACTATGCAGGCTTTTTAGCAGAAAATTCCGAAGCGCTCAAATCCTGCAAAGATCCTGATAAATGCACGATAGCGCTTTTCAATCTCAGCTTTCTCCACTGTTACCCTAAGAGCCCTTATTATGACCCTCAACGAGGTCTGAAGTACATTCAAGATCTGATCGCAGCCGCGCCGGGAAGCCCGTGGACCTTCCAGGCCATTGTCTGGAAAGATCTGATTGAAACGAATATGCCGAAGAAGATCAAGAAGCGTCCGGCAACCCGTGAGGGACTCAAAGGCAAAGAATCGCCGGAAGCGTCTGAAGAAGATTTGGCCAAGCCCTCAGAGGGCCCTCGCGAACCGGAAATCGAGTGGGTAGCCGACCGGCAGCGCCTGGAAGACGAGATCAGTTCCAAAGAAGAGATCATTAAAGAACTTAGCAGGCAACTCGAACGCTCACGGCAAATCGACATCGAGATGGAAAAGAAGGAACGTGGGCTTCCTAACCGATAGGTCCGTTGCCTGTGCTATGACCCTGCGTTCTGAGGAAGGCAGGGAATTTTAATCGAGTCTGCAAGATGCGTAGGGGCAAATGACTAAAGAAAAAATCCTTGCGGTTGATGACGATCCGGGCTTGCTCACTCTTATGAAAGCACGTTTGGAGGCGGCCCAATACCAGGTAACCGTTGCTTCCGGAGGCGAGGAAGCACTTGCCAGCGCCAGTGAGAATATATTCAGCGCTGCTGTCCTCGACTTCAAAATGGAGGATATGGACGGCATCTCCCTCATGGAACAACTGTTGAAAGTCCAGCCTTATCTTCCGGTAATTATCCTCACAGCCTATGGCACCATCGAGCGCGCAGTAGAGGCCACCAAGAAGGGAGCCTATGACTTTCTGACAAAACCTTTCGAGGCCAAAGACCTTTTATATCGCCTCGAAAAAGCCCTTGAAGTCGGCCGGTTGAAGGTCGAGGTAGACAGGCTCCGGGATATGGTCAAACAGAGATACCGCTTTGATAACATCATAGCCTCGAGCGCAAAGATGCAGCACATCTTGAACCAGGTTGCCCAGATCGCTCCAACCGATTCCACGGTCTGCCTCTATGGAGAGAGCGGCACCGGCAAGGAGTTGATGGCAAAGGCCATTCACCTCAGCAGCCCCCGTTCGAAAGGCCCCTTTGTAGCTATAAATTGCGGAGCTATTCCTGAAGGCCTGCTGGAAAGTGAGCTTTTCGGACACGTTAAAGGAGCATTTACCAGCGCTGACTCGCCAAAGAAGGGCCTGATACAAATGGCCGATGGCGGAACCCTGTTCATGGATGAGATCGCCGAACTTTCCCCGCCACTTCAGGTAAAGCTGTTGCGAGTCTTCCAGGACGGTGAGCTCTATCCGGTCGGATCGGTCAAGCCCATAAAGTTTGACATCCGTCTGGTCGCTGCAACCAATCGAGATCTTTGGAAAGCGATCCAGGAGGGCAGATTCCGGGAGGATTTATATTATCGCATTCATGTAATACCGATTTTCCTGCCCCCGCTGCGCGACAGGATTGAAGATGTGCCTCTGCTGGCCAGTCATTTCCTCCAGCATTTCAACCGTGAGATGAACAAGAACGTTCAGGGATTTTCGCCCGAGGTCATGCAGCGGCTGATGCTCCACACCTGGCCCGGGAACGTCCGCGAACTCGCAAATGTAGTCGAAAGGGCCGTAGCCCTTTCGGCCCATACAGTAATAACGCCTGACTCCCTGTTCCTGGGAGGAGGCGAAATGCGTGTGCAAAGAAAGCTCATGCCCCTGGATGAAGCAAGAGAAGAACACGACAAGGCTTACCTGACCCAGGTGCTCACGGAAACCGGCGGAAACGTCTCACGGGCCGCTGTCCTGGTCGGCAGGTACAGGGCGGAGCTTTATAAGATGATGCGAAAATACGGGATCAACCCTTCGGATTTTAAAACCAATACCACTACCACTAGCTAGTTTCCGTCCGGAAAGGGTCCTTTTCCGCTTTGGCGGCGTCAATCTTCGGGGTTTCTTGTGCGGCGTACCCATGTACGCCTCCGCGCAACCCCTTGATTTCCTTGCCAGGGCGAAAAATGCCTCCTCTCCGAATCGAAAACTGCTAGTGTCTTATAAGGTGAAATTCTCCTACGTTCATCCGGGTTTCCGGATGGACACTAGCTAGCAGGTGTTGAAAAAGCTTTTCTCTGTGATCTCCGTGTCTCTGCTCCGAAAAGTTCATCGCGGGCATGGCCCCGCACCTCGACCCTACGTGGTGGGCTGCGCTCCGCTTAGCCCACCCGGCTCTTTTCATGGTTTCAGGGTGCCCCAAAGGGACGTGAAAAGCTGTTACGGAAAGTCACTGGATTCCGGCCCAAATGCGCCGCCGGAATGACGAAAGTGGCGGGTCCGGCTGCTTTTCATGGTTTCAGGGTGTCCCAAAAGCACGTGAAAAGCTGTCTGTCTCGAAAAGACATGGTGGGCTGCGCTCCATCTCGCGAAGCGTGGATATTGAGTTTGATCAGGCCTTTTGCCCATCCTACCGTCTCGCGTATCACTTCTAATCGCGCACCCTGGAAATGAAAACCCGAACCTCATATTCAGTTGTCAAAGAGTTTCATCCGCTTACTGTAATTCCTGCAAATACAGGGCGAATGCAGGGACTGATCGCACAACACACTGATTTAATTGACAGTTTTGGATAAGATTCCCTGCGATAACAGGTGATAACAGGTGCGTGAATAGTGAATGGTGAAAAACACCTTTTGTGTCATTTTGTTAGCTGCTCCTCGGTTTCGCCCTTTCTTCCAAAGCGCTGATACGCTGCTCCAGTTCAACCGCCTCCAGCGACTTGCGGATGCCTTCGGCCAGATCGATTAAGGTTTTCATCTCTGATGGGGTAATCTCCCCCTGGTCGAGTTTTGTGGTCACAGCCGCAAAGAGCTTTGGCATGTCGGCAATGGCGCCGATCTCCGGGAACCGAAAGTCGATGGGAGCGTCCTTTTTCAGGGGGACCAAGCGTTCGAGGCAAATCCCGAGGCAGGTCAGGTCGCCTTCAAGGGCCAACTGGACGACTTTCCTGACGAGGGCTTCTGCCTCTCCCTCAAGGAGGGCCTGTGCAATGACCGTCGTTTTGTTTCGCGACCCTTTGGGTCTACCGTTCGGGTTACCTGATCGCCCTTTTTGAAACCGGCCGCCCTGCGAATCCAGGTCAGATTCTGGTGACATGGCTCGTTACCTCCGTGAATGGTGGATAGTGAATAGTGAATGGTGAACAGAAAAAAGCCGAATTTTCTAAACTCCTCCGGGCATCTCCATTAGCCGGTAATATCGTACCACGAAGGGATTCAATGCTGCCAAACGGCAACCAGAAGCGGCAACCAGAAGCGGCAATAGAAACGGCAATAGAAACGGCAATAGAAACGGCAACCAGAAGCGGAAAAAAGATGTGAGAAATTGAGGGATGAACCCTCACTTCGCTCGGGTTCGCGGATAACATCGAGGAAGCGCGTTAAACGCTTCAAGTTCGCGGCCGATCTTTTGTGCGGCCGCACCCTCACTTCGTTGCGGGTTCGCGCTTTCCGCACCACACGACCGGTTGATGCTGGACCCTCACTACGTTCAGGTCCGGGCTTAACATCGTAACGGTTGGCCAATGCTTCGAGTCCGGGCACGAACCCTCACCACGTTCGGGTTCACGGTGGCCAATTCGAAAGCGCCTACAATGCTTCAAGTTCGCGGCCGATTTTTTGTGAGGGCGCAGGGATTGAGGGAAAAGTTTCAGGAATCCCTACATTGCGACCCCAGAAAAGTCCTTGCCGGGGTCGGAGTTGAGGAGGCCGGATGAGGAACTCACCGGTTATAGGGAGGGCCCCCCACCCCGATTTGCATTGATAATTTCCCGTTCGCGCAATGCTGTCGTTCGCACCGATAATCTGTATCATGCCGCCATAAAGTCGAGTGCTTTTGTTAACAGCCTCCGACAAAACAGACGTCTCTGATTCCATTCGCACCTGGAGTTAGAATCCTACACAAATTCATCAATCAAAGCTGCTAGATCGGCCACCCGTGCTCGATTCTGGAGTTGGCATAACCGTTGCTTTAAGTGACTGTAGTTCACGCGAAATTCCAGCCGCATTGGTTGAATCCGGCTCGGAAGCCTGATCGTACACAAAGCTGGAGTTTGGCTCGATCCATGAGACAGAACAATCGATAAAGGAGTGTATTATGTTGAAGTCCGTTTTTGATCGCTTAACTTATATTTCTGTAATGATTTACCTTGTATACGTTCTTGCAGAAGGCTGGAACAGGCTGTCCCTTGTATTTTGAGGAAAACCGGGAGGCTCGGTTAAAGGAACTGATATGAATAGAATATTGATAGTAGATGACGACGATGAACTCCTTTTTATTATCGGAGAATACCTTGATTCCAGTGGAATCGAATTCCATTTGGCCCAGAACGCTGCTCAGGCGCGCAAATACCTCAGCCATTGCAAATATGACATGGTCATTTCGGACCTCCAAATGCCGGGCGAATCGGGCCTGGATCTCTATCGTTCAGTGTCGATCAGGTATCCCGGACTTGCTTTCATACTCATGAGTGGAAACCTGGACACACGCGTGAGGCGGGAAGCCATGAGCATGGGCATCTGCAATTTTGTCGAAAAACCGTTCGAGCTGAGCTATTTGAAGCGTCTCATAACCGATCCGGACCGATGCGCAATTCAGGCTGCAGTTGGGGCGCCGGCGGCATAGAGCAAAGGCGCGAGAGGGGAAAAAGTATTTGCGGGGGGATCTTAAGGAGGGGGAACACATGCGGATACTTAAGTTGTTGACGATTGCGCTTTTGATTTGCGGCGCCTGTGGCTGCGCGGGCCTGAACACAACGGAGCAGCGGGCATTGAGCGGTGGAGCTGTCGGTTCCGTTGCCGGTCTCGGCGCTGCCGCAGTCATAGGTGCTCCCCTGCTCGTCGGCGTTGCCGCAGGAGCGGCGGCAGGCGCGGTCGGGGGCGTTGTACTTGACGAAATGCAAAGGAGGTAGGCCGGCAAAGGCTCTAACGATAGTTCGCAATTACGTCTCCGCCTCGCTCCGTCTCGCCGTTAGCCCCGGGATATTTACGGAGCAAGGTGGTATCAAAAGGGGCCGGCTCAAAAAAGAGCCGGCCCCTTGAATTTTCTCAGGCCGCAAGCGGATCTGAACCGGTGTTTAACGGTTTAGTTAGCCACCTGATCTTAAAATACTGATTTCGGATGGGACGGCAGGATTGTCAAACTAAAAAAAACCCGGAATATCCGAATCCGAATATCCCGGGATGCATCATTTACCGGTGGCTTCAAAAAGTTTCGGAAGCTGGATTTATCTCGCCTATCTCATAGTATGGGCAGAGTAAGGAGCGCTCCCGGTAACATTCTACTCTTTAGGTTGAGCTTTGTTCGTAGAGAGGTCACCGCTGGGCTGAGACCCCTGAACTCCAGGCTTAACACCAAATGAAGAAGCAGGCTTAACAGAAGGAGCACCCCCTCCAGCAGAGTTCGTAGAGAGGTCACCACTGGGCTGAGACCCCTGAACTCCAGGCTTAACACCAAATGAAGAAGCAGGCTTAACCGAAGGCGGCGTCGCCCCTTTTTGCGCGTTTGTAGAGAGGTCACCGCTGGGCTGAGACCCCTGAGGTCCGAGCTTTACACCAAAGGAGGGAGCAGGCTTAGTAGGCGACGGCGGCGCTTTGGCGTTCGTAGCTTGGTCACCACTGGGCTGAGACCCCTGAGATCCAGGCGTCGCATCAGCGGCAAAACCCTGAGTTGTGAGGCCTAGAGCAAGGATACCGGCGAAGGCCAGAACCACTATGAATTTCATTCCTCTCGTACTATACATCGCTTTCTCCTCTCTCGTTACTTGTTAGAAGTCCATGGGAGCTTTCAAAAATTGAGGTCAAAGAGTCCCCGGTTATTAACTCTGTGACAACCGGAGAATTCTTATCACATAAAACATAGTGCTTTCCCTTTGTCAATCTTTGAATTCCACCACCTGTACCTGAGACATTTCGAAAAAAGGGGTCAGCCCGATCTGAGCCAACCCCTTGAATTTTCTGGAGGCGGCAAGCGGATTTGAACCGCTGTGTAACGGTTTTGCAGTGCGAAAAAACATATTTTACCGAGTACGACTGATTGCTATGCAGGATATTGTTGTTAACAGAATCAGCTATTTATACCGTTTTATCACCGTTTTATCACTGACACATATGCTGCCGACTGCTACTGAAAAATATCGCTGTTAGACACCATTATGGACACCTAAAATACCGCACAAGATCGCGTGTGGAGATTGTCAGGGAGCCACCGAGTCCTTGTCCAAGATTTTCTGTCAGGGTGGGGATGGCCCGCCCACTGGCGACGGCTTACGAGCATGCGCATGGGACCCCTACAACACGGCGGCCAGCAAAATTTGGGAATTTAGGATTAGTGATAATCAAAATCGCTGTCCGATCATAAATTCCATGCCCCAAGCCAAAATAATCCAGGACCCGTCCAAAATACCCTGAAATCAACTTTCACATGATTTGCCACCATCGGTACCCAGTCAGAAAAACATGTGTATTTTCCCGTGCATAGTCCATGCCTCTGATGTATTCTGTCAGTATTGGTTCTTTCTCGCCTTGCCTTTCAATAATGGAGGGGTTGCAGTGGCCCACACACCACAAAAACAGCCGTCACAGGAGAGCGGGAAGAAGTTGAATTTCTTTCTGCGCAACATCCCGGAAGAGTTATGGGCCGAAGCTAAAGTCATCTGCCATAACGAAGGGATGAGCTTGCGGACCTGGATAATCACGCTGGTTCAAAGAGAGGTGAAAGCGGCAAAGATATCTCAGAAGCGCAAGTTGATAATTACTACCATGAGGGAAAAAGTCGCGACAGATAAGAATAGGAAGCGTCATTCCGATGGCGAAGGTTTGGACGGCACGGGGGTGCCACAAGACTACGGCGAAGCGGAGAAGCGGTCACACAAGGCGGCAGAGCAGGGGGACGCCGAAGCACAAACTGTTCTGGGATGGCCTGTACGCCGATGGTAATGGCATACTCCAGGCTTACGTGCAGGCGCACATGTGGTTCAATTTGGCGGCAGCAAAAGGTCATGTGACTGCGGGATATGCATTCTTTAGTTTTTCCCGCCTTTTTAGTTACTCCCATTCGAGGAGACTGAAATGAACCCGATTTATGCAGTAATAATCCTTCTTGTAATATTATGTATCCCACTGTGGAGAATGGCCTCTGCACCCCGAATACTTCCTGCCAACTCTACCGAATGGGTAATTTTTGAGTGGCACGACCTTATTACAGGTGATCCCCAGGGGAGATACAAGCCAGATTCCCCTCTATATTTACGATTCGTTCCGATCATCGGCTGGAATTACAAGAATGACGGGCATCGAAAATATATATACGCAACTCCAATCACACCACCCGTCTATCAACGTGCGATTGAGATGCTCAATGACGGCTTCCCTAAAAATGGAGATAATACTGCAACATTCGGATACTGTATTCGGGATGGTGTAATCTTCGACATAGATGGTATGCGTGATAGCGATCTATGGGAAAGGCTTTACGATGATGCTTTTGCTGGTCATGACATAGAAATTCATGGACGTATACCAGATTGTTATCAACAAAAAGTTTCAGAGATCATGAAAATATTAGATAGGAACCGGACTAAAGGGGATAATGTGCAACATACTGCCACATAACAAAGTAATCCCGATGGCAAAGACTTCCTACTCGTAGTATTGAAATGGCCAACTTTGTACAGCTATTCTGGGACACGGTGTTCTGCTAATAAAAATGATAAATATGAACTGGGGGTACTATGTTGACGGCTGTGGTAGTGTTGTTAGGGATGATACTATTGGTATTGATATTCTTCCTGCTGGCGATCATGCATAGATTAGACGCTATCTCAAAAATATATGAGCCGATTATAGGCCACCTCAGTGTGATGCATGATACGCTCAAATCTATCAAAAGGGGCTTGGGCAATTTTGAACCGTGATCTACAGGAAGGGTGCTGTATTCAACTGCGGTTTTCACTTTTTCCCCTCCCAGGTTGCGTTGATCCATCGTCACAGGCTCAGAGGATTTCCCCTTTGCTCGATCTGAGCGCTGCATAGTTTCTCAGGTCGGAAGGGAAAGCACAGGTGTATATCCTTGGAGGCCTGCCTATACGCAGTTTGAAAATGATGTGGTAATGGTCAAGCTCTATCCTCCAGGTCTTTGCCTTCCTCACGCTCACTCCGAAAAATGCTGCAATCTCTTTCCAGCCTATCAAAGCCGCGTCGTTAACCATCTCAGTCTCCTAATCTACTGGTGTCTGACGCTTCTCTTTCACCTCAGACCCAGTGCGCGACGTTGACACCGTTTGAGTTGCCCCGGTTAAGTTGCACTCGGGGGACAGTGTGGAGAAAGTGATAATCACCCATGGAAATCACACTACCTGTATCCGATTAATGTCTAAATCGCCCCGTCAATAGGCTGATTCGTATATGATGCTCATTGCTCGCACTCCCACTAAGAGCTGACCGACCGCCACCTCTCGCGACTATCTTTTCTGATGATCGGCAATCCATCGCTCAATTTTCTCAACAAATTTCTCAACAGCCCAAAAATGGCATTAAGCTATTAGAATTAAACAATTTTAACGATTGTATATGTACAGTACCCCCAAACACATCCTCCCCTTATATAAGAATTCAGGTAAATATAATAGTATCGGATACTTACCATTGTTTTTCCCGTATTGAGGATTCTGTTGAGAAAATTGTCATTGAGCCACCAAGCCGTATGTACTGTGTTTCCCCTTCCCAACCTGATAGACCTCATCTGCCTCTATCAGGTTCTTAATCGCCCATTTGAAGATGTTCAGTCCATCCCGATAAGCACCCGTAGCGTTCTTGAGTTCATATTCCTTGAGTACTCCCCTGTTTCTCAGGTTGCGACGAATCTTTTCCTCCATCTTCGCCACTGCATTATCCGCGTCAATCGGATCGTGAAGTTTACGGACCTGAAGCTGCCAGTCACAAAAAATCGTCGCCTTCAGGACAGTCTCGAAATCCACTTTCGTTTTTCCGTCGTTTGCGGCCAAAAGGGGCATAAGCCGGAGAGCGTAGCCGTCTATGCGTTTAGCGTGAACTGACTTTTCAATTCCCCGATACCACCCGTCATAGAATTCATAGGCATAAGGGTCAAAGGCCATTTCAACCCTGTCCCTGAACAGGTCCAGGATTTCATTTAATTCGCATTTAACCCGATTCAAGTCCTGTTCCGGAATCTTGCGGGGTATCGAGAAGCGCCGTTCTCCCCTGCCATTTACAATCCACAGGCGATTGCCGAACCCGATGTCTGTGAACTGGCTTGTCCAGATATTCTGGAATGTCTGAACCGTTGACGCCGCCAGAATGCTCAGATAAGCATTCTCGATTTGGATTTTTGAGTTTCTTGTCTGCGATTCGCAACAGTTCGCTTCAAAGAGTGTGTTCACACACGGCAGGAGTACACTCGATTCAATGCGGCATTTTGCGACGAAAGCCTTAAATTCATCGAGAAGCAGAACCAGCTTGGCAGCGCCAGTTTGTCCTTTCAACCTTTCCTGTAGACCCTCCGCTGAGCCAAGACCGTGACAAACGGTAAGAAGGTTGCTTGTACGAAGACCTTGAAAAAACTTCACGGTCTGGTCTATGGCTGTCGATTTCCTGTCGTCTGCGCTCTCGCCGAGCACCAGAGTGTATAGCCGGGGTTGCGGCTCGATCTGACTTTGCAGGGTGACTCTATCGGCCAGGATACTGCCAAGACATGTCAAAAATGAAAAGTAATAAAAGGGCAAGGGTGGTTCAGTATAGGCGCTGTATAGTTCAGCAAACCGCAAGGCCACGCCGGAAAGCGCATGGTGGGGGAATTCAATACTTTGCACTTGACCCCGGTTACAAATGTGGATAGATTTCACTTGAGTATTCCTTTCATCGCCCAGCCGCGCCCGCCACAGCGCGGTTAATTTTTTGTGCGCACCTCAGTGCTGTCCGGCTTCCGTGGTGCTGCCAAAAGCACGGAATCCAGCACAGTCACTTCTCGCCTCGACTCGGCACTTGCTGACGAGGATTGACAGTGCTTGCCTCGATGAGGTCGCGCAAGGTTGATTCGGGGATCAACACGCGCCTGCCGATCTTAAGGTATTTGATTTTTTTCCGGTAAACCTGCATCCTCCACCAAGCGACGCTCAGCTTGCTTTTCTCCGCTGCCTCTTTAATGCTGAATACAGTCTCCATAAAATTTCTTTCTCCTTTCTTCGTGATCGCGTCCCGTCTGCTGTTACCCCTATCTAACACGGTCTTCGTGAATAATACATAGTATGTTCATTTATTAGTTGATTTGTGTCTTCGTTATGTTTATAAACTAATTAACGCTGAAATCATTTTCACAGACTTTTACATTGAGGTGAAACATGGATGGGCAAGGGGAAAGAAACGAGTGGGTGGTCTGGCTGCTCGAATTTACTCAGACCGATTTGGATATGATTTCTGCTGGCGACAGGGCAAAACTTGCAGTTGAGATAAGCCAGTTGGCAGGTACGCATTTCGGCTCAGAAACACCTATCCTAATTGATGGGAGTCAGGGCATTAAGTACAGCCAGCAATTCCTCATCAGAGATGGGACCGGGAAGATGATTGATATCCAAAACTTCGACTTGCGGCCTGCTCAGACATGCCTTCAACAGTTTCTTTTTCCACTCCTTGACCGGATTGAACAGCTACAGACGATCATCAAAGGTGGGTGGACCGAGGCTGAATTACAACCTGCACCTGTGCTCCAATCTTTTGAAATCTCAAACTCCTTGAATCTCTGCGTAAATTTCCCTTTTGTTGAACGGGTTTCAAAGCAAAATACAGATGGCACAGTCACGACACGTTACAGATACCCCCCTCTCAGTGAGGTCCCCATAGCTGATACATTTCAGACGGACTCAATGGAAGATGCCCTGAGGTACAGAGTCACACAGATTCTCAAAGGCGTTATGATGAGTGTCTTTCACAGGTGCCCAGAGTGTCAAAGATGGTTTGCTCATTTCAGTGAGCGAAAAAGGGCATTCTGCTCTAATCGTTGCGCAACACGTTATGGTGTCCGTGAAAGCCGAAAAGAATTGAAGAGCAAATATCCGGAGAAATACGAGGAATCGCTGAGAGCGGGGGCTGAACGGGCGCACAAGTCTTATACCTCAAAAATCAAGAACGGCAAGCCAGCCAGAAGGCCATATAAGTACAAGCAGGAAGGAGAGAGCCATGGGACTACTGATTGAATGCCCGAGATGCAAGGAACGCAGCGGACTCAAAAAGGACAAGTGCAAATGCGGTTTCGCTCTCGCAAAATTCTCAGGCCGTGTATGGTGGGTTGAATGGTATCAGGACGGCCAAAGGAAGAGAGAGCGCATCGGCCCTAACAAATCAGCCGCAGAGCAGAGACTAAGGGAAGTCTTGAGCGCCAGGACTGAGGGACGGTACATCAAAAAGAATCCCGACACTCGGACGCTCTTCAAAGACTTGGCGACATGGTATTTGAATCTTCCGGAAGTGCAGGCCAAAAGGAGCTATGTCAGAGACAAGCAGTTAATCGCCCGCCTTCTTCCCCACTTTGGCGATAAGCTGCTAAAAGATATCACCCCAGCCACTGTGGAAGCGTACAAGCAAAAGCGGCTTTGTGAAGTATCTGGACGCTGCAAGAAAAGGAAAGCTGAGGAATCTGGTGCAGCGGATCAGACGCCAGCAAAGCTGACCGCACCAGCTACCGTGAACCGGGAAATAGCCTGTTTCAAGGTGATTTTTAACCGGGCCGTTAAGAACGGCAAGGCAGAAAAGAACCCATCCCAAGGGATAAAACTGTTGAAAGAGAATAATGAACGGGACCGCATACTTGCTCCCGAAGAGTACGAGCGCCTTCTCGTTCACGCCACTGCCCGCCTCAAGCCGATTATAAAGCTGGCATATCACAGCGGCATGCGACACGGGGAAATACTGAATTTGACATGGGACCGGGTTGACCTGAAGGAAGGGTTCATAAAGCTCCGTCCGGACGATACCAAGACGAAAGAGGGGCGACTTGTTCCTTTAAACAGGGAATTGGTGGAAATGTTCAAAGCCATGCCGCGCGGTCTGCCCGGTATCCGCGTATTTGGCAAGGGAAAGCATCAGCGGGCATTCGAGGATGCAAGAAGAAAAGCTGGAATTGAAGACTTCACCTTCCATGACCTGAGGCATACGGCCATCAACAATTGGCGTCTTCAGGGACATGACTTCTTTCGGATCATGGCGGCAAGCGGCCACAAAACCATGAACGTGTTCAAGAGATACAACACGGTTAGCAAGGAAGAGTTGAAGGTGCTGGTGGGGGAAAATCCCGCTCGATAGACACCTATATGGACACCTAAGATAAAAAGGGGTTGGCCCTTAATGAGCCAACCCCTTGAATTTTCTGGAGGCGGCAAGCGGATTTGAACCGCTGTGTAACGGTTTTGCAGACCGCTCCCTTACCACTTGGGTATGCCGCCTTCGGTAACCTTGACTATGTACTTGAAAAGACAAATCTAGTCAAGCCGCAAACGGAGATCGAAAATCAGCCGCAACGGTGGGACGGCCCTCTCACCGTACGGTTAGTTTTTCAGCCATCCGCCTGCCGCCCTCAGCCCTGGACCAGCCGAAATCCGGAAAGGCCCGCGTAACGGCCGGAACTGTCCAGTTCCTCCTCGATTCGAAGCAGTTGATTGTACTTCGAGAGCCGGTCGGACCTGGAGAGCGACCCTGTCTTTATCTGACCGCTTCCAACGGCTACGGCCAAATCGGCGATAGTCGTATCTTCCGTCTCACCGGACCGGTGCGAGATTACGGTCGTGTAACCCGCACGGTGGGCCATGTTTATCGCCTGCATGGTCTCGGTAATGGTGCCGATCTGGTTGAGCTTTATCAGGACCGAATTGGCGATTCCTTCCGTTATACCCCTCGACAGTATTTTCGTGTTGGTGACGAAAATATCGTCTCCTACCAGTTGAAGATTACCTCCGAGTTTTTCGGTGAGCGCCTTCCAGCCTCCCCAGTCGCTTTCGGCCATTCCGTCCTCAATGGAAATTAGCGGGTAGCGGTCGGCCCACGCACTGTAGAATTCGACCATCTCCTGCGCGCTTTTCCTGGGCTTTGCCTCGGCCTTGAGCTCATAGACGCCGTTTTCATAAAACTCGCTCGCGGCAGGGTCCAGGGCCAGGAAAATATCTTCGCCCGGCCTGTATCCTGCAGTCTCAATCGCCTGCATGATGACTTCCATCGCTTCTTCATTCGAGCGCAGGTTAGGGGCAAACCCTCCTTCGTCCCCCACTGAAGTGCTCAGACCTTTGGACTTGAGCACCTTCTTGAGGTTGTGAAAAGTCTCCGCTCCCATCCGAAGAGCTTCACGGAAGCTTGACGCCCCCGCAGGGACTATCATGAACTCCTGGATATCGAGATTGTTGTCCGCATGCTCGCCCCCGTTTAGAACGTTCATCATGGGCACCGGCAAAAGAAATGCAGAAACGCCGCCAAGGTACCGGTAGAGCGGCAGCTCGGATTCAGCGGCAGCGGCCTTCGCAACCGCCATGCTGACCGCGAGGATGGCGTTCGCCCCGAGGCGGCCTTTGTTTTCGGTCCCGTCGAGGTCGATCATAAACTGATCTATCCCGGACTGGTCGACAGCCTCAAAGCCGATGAGCTTTGGTCCGATCTCCTCGTTTACGTTATTGACGGCTGTAAGGACCCCCTTGCCCAGGTAACGGTCCGGGTCGCCGTCTCGAAGCTCGAGGGCCTCCCTGGAACCCGTTGAAGCCCCCGAAGGGACCGCCGCCGATCCCAGATAGCCGCTGTCCAGCAGCACTTCGGCCTCGACGGTGGGATTTCCGCGTGAGTCCAGAATTTCTCTTGCCTTGACGGAAAGAATCTCGCTCATATTATTTCTCCTTTTTTGCGGGACTGGCGCGACCGGGACCAAAGCGCCGGAAGCGCAAAGCCTTTGAACACGGGATAAACTGAAACCTTATTGACCATTCCGATAAAATACTATTAAAATAAAAATTTGAAATAAAATAATGCGACGAAAGGACCAGCAAATGGCAGCCGTTCTTACAGCGGGGGAATTGAGAAAGGGCCTCAAGATAGAAATAGATGGGGATCCCTACCTCATCTCGGACTTCGAATTTGCCAAGCCCGGAAAGGGCCAGGCCCTCTACCGCTGCCGGCTCAAGAACATGATCACCGGCGCGCAATTCGACCGCACGTACCGGTCCGGTGACAAATTCAACGCCGCAGACCTCGAAGAGCAGGAAATGCAGTATCTCTACAACGACGGCCAAAACTACCATTTCATGAATACGTCGAGCTACGAGCAGATCGAGATGTCGGCCGGGGCCGTCGGGGACGCATCGAGCTTTCTGATCGAAAACCTGGTCGCAAACGTGCTCCTGTTCCAGGGCAGACCGATCGCGATCACTCTTCCCAATTTCGTCGATCTGAAAATCGTGACATCGGCCCCGGGGATCAAGGGCGACACGGCATCCGGGGCAACCAAAACGGCCACACTCGTCACCGGCCATGTCATCCAGGTGCCTCTTTTCGTCGAAGAAGGCGAAACCGTCCGAATCGATACCAGGAACGGCCAATACGTGGAGCGCGTCAAGGCGCCTTGACAAGCAGCGCGATTGACAGATCCTGCACAGCGGGCGCCTTCCGCGCTACGCGAAGACAATCGCATAATTCTGGTTCATCCGGCAGAAGAGTACCTCTAAAGCGCGAGAAAGGACAGTATCTGTCTGCTGTTAATTCGCCGGAGGCTATTAGAGTTACATAAAAAAAGGATTCCCGGGCGGATGCCTCAATCTCCGGACAGACATGACTGTGTCGGATTTTATGTAACCCCTTCAGGGTAAAATCGGTTTGTGTGCATCCATTACCCAGGGTGGCGTCCCGCGAGACGCGGGACTGACCCCGGGCTGCCTTATTAAGCCCCTTTGGGGCTGGAAAATGCAGACTTGTGCTGATTTATTAAACCCCTTTGGGGCAATCCCCCTTCGGAGCAAAAATCCGAGCCACAGGTATTCGTTTGCCGGATGAGCCATAATTCTTTCATACGAGGGCTGATGGAGAAGGCCTCCCGCGACAATTCGACAATTCAACGAAGTCGATAGATGGGCTTGGCGGTCGGCCTTCTGCGCTCTGCGAAGTACATAGCGCAGTGGTGCTCCACAAGCCGCCCGTCTCTAACGCGAGTGTTGCTATGAGTTTACCTGACGGCAATGAAAGACAGGCCCTTTATGGTAAGAGGCGCTTTCTCGAAACTCGCTGCCGGGTACTGCGGCTTATTCGCGCCTTCTTCGAAAGCAACCGGTTCCTTGAAGTCCAGACCCCCTTGCTCACTGCCGCTCCGGCCCCCGAAGTCCATATCAGGCCGATTCCGGCCGGCTCCAACCGCTTTCTGTCCACCAGCCCCGAACTTCACATGAAACGAATGCTTGCCGCCGGGTTCGAAAAAATCTTCCAGATAACTCCCGCATTTCGGGCAGGCGAGCGCGGCAGGCTTCATCACCCTGAGTTCACCATCCTGGAGTGGTACCGCTCGGGCGCGAATTACAAGGACTTGCAGCAAGACTGTCAAAACCTCGTGCGATTCACATGCAGGGCGATTGCGCCGGAGTCGGGCCTTCATTTCCGGGGCGCCTGCCTCGATTTCGAGGGCAAGTGGGAGCGCAACTCGGTCCGGGAGGCGTTAAGAAAGTTTGCCGGATGGGACCCCGGCCCTGACCCGGACCAGGACCGCTTCGACCTGGACATGGTGCAAAAAGTTGAACCGAACCTGGGTTTCCCGGTCCCCTGCATACTCGAGGATTACCCGAGAAGCCAGGCCGCCCTTGCCCGAATAAAACCCGAAGACCCTGAAGTGGCGGAAAGATTCGAGATGTTCTGGGCAGGAATCGAAATTGCCAACGGATTCAGCGAACTGACAGACCCCGAGGAACAAAGGGCTCGCTTCCAATCTGCGATAGCAAGCAAGCAACAAATGGAGGGAATCACCTATCCTCTGCCAGGCGCTTTCCTGGCAAGCCTTCAGCATCTTGGCCCCTGCGCCGGAATCGCCTTCGGAGTGGACCGGTTCGTAATGCTTCTCTCAGATGCCGAAAGCATCGACGATGTTGTGGCCTTTGGACCCGAAATGGCGTGATTTCAGTAGCATGAAGCGAGAAGCATGGAGCAGGAAGCAGGAAGAGAAGAGCGGAGACGATTTTTTCAATCAAATCCCTGAATTGGTGATTTTTCAATCCTGTCAATCCTGTCAAAATCTTTCCTTGCTCCTTGCTCCTTGCTCCTTGCTCCTTGCTCCCTGCTCCCTGCTTCCTGCTCCCTGCTCCCTGCTTCACTTCTCCCCGCTCCCTTCCCTCGTCATCTTTTTCAGGCAAACCATTTCATCATAAGTAAAATCGGGACGGCGGCAGGCGTAAAAGGTGTTGTTGTGGTAAAGAGGCTCCGTCCTGATATCGAATGGGGAAATGGCGGCGGCCTTGTCCCACATGGGGGTGCCGGGGATGGGAGAGTACTCGGCTATGTGCGGCCGAACGCCGCTTTGCCGAACAATCCCTATGGACTCGGCGACTTCTTTCGGGGTCTGGCCCGGCAGTCCGCAAAGCAGGTAGACCCCGATGTCATCTCCCGAAAAGCCAGCCTCAAAAAGATTCTCCACCGCCTCCAGGTACATCTCCGTATTGACTTTGTCGCCCCATTCCATGCTCTTGCCGTCCACCGTAGTCTCCAGCCCGAGCCGAATCGTTCTGAACCCCGCCGCATGCAGCAGGGCGCACCAGTCCTTGGAAAGCGCCCGGACATGAAGGGCGTTGGGGGCGTGGAACCGGATCGCTGGGCCCTCCTTTGCGATTTTTTCCAGCACAGGCCTGAGTGTATATTCCGCATCGAGCAGCAGCGCGTCATCATAGAACGCAAAATCGATTATCCCGAAATCATAATGACCCCTCGCGATTTCGTTGAAGATCCGTTCGGCGCTGAGTCGTGCGCGTTTGGGCTGAAGCCTGGAGGAAGCACAAAAAGGACACCTGTAGGGACAGCCGGTTCCGGTGAGAACCGGTGCGTAATCGAGTCCCGGTTTCAGCAGGTCGAGGGCCGGAAACGGCCAAGCCCTGAAATCGCCCCACGTGCTTGCGTTTCGCACCGGAAAGCCTGTCGCCTCGCAGATCATTTTCGGCAAACTCGATACTTCGTCCGTAATGATGCGGTCGGCCCCGCTCTGCCGTTCGGCATGGCCGGGACATAGCCTGGCGTATACGCCGCCAAGCCACACCGGTACCCCGGGGAAAATTTCGTGTGCGATTCGGGCCGCCTCCGAAACTCCCGGATACCAGTAGGTCATGATGGATGTAATCCAGATCAGGTCCGGCTTTTCGATCTCGAGAAGCTTGCGGCGAAAGCTCTCCGGGTGAATTCCGTGCCGATAGAAATATCGCGGAAAATCAGAGTAAGGGCCCGGTTTTGGGAGACTGATCCTGGGGTACTTGCCGGTGCCGAATTTTTTGTCCCTGCCGGGCTGGATCTCCGGGTGAGAGTTCGTGAAAGAGTCCCGCCGGTCCAGGCAGTCGATCAGCCTGACCCCGCAGCCCCCGTCTCTGAGCAAAGACGCCAGCAAAAGCAGGCCTATCGGCTTTGCCCAGAGATCATAGGCCGCAAAGTCCGTGATCCAGGGATTGATCAGCAAAAAAAGTGGGGCCCTTGACATTTCTAACTCCGGCTTGCGCCGACTTGTGAAATAATTTGATTGAAATCGCCGCGCCGGAATACAATATGCCGGCGGTTGATTTCATTTTCCCGTTTCCATACCGGCCCAATTATTGCCGAGGCAAAAAACCGCATGCAGATCATCGATCCCGTTCGCGTTAAAAGAACCTATACTCAGAAGCTGCGAGGCAGGCCCGCCGATGTCTTTCCGCTGCTGTGCCCGGTTCGTGAAAGAGAATGGGCCCTGGGATGGGACCCTCTGGCGGTTTATTCGATGTCCGGGTTTGCCGAAAACAACTGTATCTTTACAACGGGGGCAAAAAATCCCGAATCGATCTGGGTGATCACTGATTTTGATCCGATGCGCCACAGAATCGAAATGATAAAAGTCACCCCTGGCATGACCGTCGCCCGGATAACCATCTGCCTAGTGGAAAATGAATCCGGAAATACAGATGCAGAAGTCGTATACTTATACACGGCAATCAGCCCGGAAGGGGAAGAATTTGTAAAAGAATATTCGCAGGAGTTTTTCGACGGGTTCATGCAGTCTGCCGAATCCACCCTGAACGGTTTCCTGGATAAACGCAAGAGCAGAGAAGACAGTGGGAGAAGATCTGGCGGAGAGGCCTCAACACCTCCCCGGGCCTGAGATCGTCCGCCATACGATCGCCGGTCTCCCGGTGACAGGCTTTAAGTCCACCTGAGGGGTTGGTTCCGGTTGACACGGGACCAACCGGGGAATACTTTACGAAAACAGATGCCTGAAGGATTGTCCGATACGTGACAGGAGTAGATTATGCCGATTTTTGTAATGCTCACCCGTCTTTCTCCCGATGCAGTCAAATCACCAAAATCCCTCGAAGAACTCGAGCGCAGGGTAGTGGACAGAATCCGATGGGAGTGTCCTCAGGTGGGATGGATCCTCAACCTTGCCACACTCGGGCCTTACGATTACCTTGATATTTTCCGTACGCCCGACGAAATGTCGGCTTTTAAGGTGGCGACGATAGTTCGTACTTTTGGCCACTGCACGACTGAGATCTGGACCGCCGCTGAATGGGCAAGGTTCAAGTCCCTGTTCCACGATTTGACCGATGCCGGGTGAATCTGTGACTTAGCTCAGGCTGCCTCCGAAAGCCGTTTGTTTATGACATGCCAGAACTTGGAAAGAGCGTCGTCTTTGCCGTCAAAGTAGTGGGTGGGCTTTCGAGATCCTGCTTTTGCCACCGCCTCTTATACCGAGTTGCGTTCAAGATTGAACTAACTAAAAGAGCGGGGGACCTTCCCCCGCGCCCCCGGGATTTCTGCCACACGCGCAAGCGCGTGAGGCAGAGCGCGGCAACTCGCGGGGCGTGGAGATCGGCGCAGCGTTCCTCGCTGGGCGCCACCTCCGTAAGCCAAACGATGCGGGCGGACATAAAGCCCGCCCCTACAGCAAGTCGTTGTGTAGCACCGTTGGGGCCGGCTTTATGCCCGTCCAGAACCTCGGCTGAAACTTAACTGAACCGTATTGGAGGCAACTCGCACTTTCTTTGTCATTCGCAGGCACCACCTTGAACGCAAATTGGTATCAAATAGCCTATTTCAATCCCTTCTCATTGAAAAACGGCCCGTATTTCTTGTCAACTCCTTTGATGTGGTTTCGCAGCCAATCGCTCAAAAAATCCATTACTGATATGGACAATCCAAGCTTGCCCTTCTCGAATCCGTCTTTGAACTCGGAAACCTTTGCTACGAAGTCCAAATGTCCTTTTTTGTGGCTGTCTGCCTCGGGATAACCAAATTGATCGAAATACTTCTCTTCCAGCTTAAAATGTGTTCCTGTGTAAGCAACAAGTTCATTAAGAGTCTTTCCTAAAATCTCCTTCCCCTTTCCCTGGCGCATTGCATCATTGAGTTCATTAATCATCCCAACGAGCTTCTGATGCTGTTTGTCTATCATACCAACATTTACACTTAAACTGTCATTCCACTGCATTAAGGCCATCTCTTTTTCTCCATTCTAGAGTAAGGTTGTTAATTCATACTAACTCACTTCTGTCCGGTAAAATTCCAGTCCATAGCTGTAACTAATTGATTTGCATTTCCATTTGACACAAATTTATGTTCTCGATTTGAATTTGGACTAATGCTATCCTCCCAGCACTTACAGATTGCCCTCAATGCCCGGATAACAACCGTAGATCCGATCTTGTAGGGTGGGCACGGTTTTGTCGTGCCCACCTTCTCACTTCCTGGATGGTGGGCACGGTGGAACTGTGCCCACCCTACACATTCGCAACTACTTTTACAAATTAACCGGACAGTGGTGTACGGATATGATATCGCTCTTGCCCATAGCGTTTCTGTAAGGCCTCTTCTCAGCCAGGGCTGTAAGAATATCCGCTACTGCGATGATCCTCGACCCAAGGGTTTTGATACACCAGTTTCTCCGAGGAAAACATTTGCAGCCGATCAGGTTTGGAATTCCCCCTAGACCGCTTAATAGAAATCGGCAGCTATCCTGCGGAGAATGAGAAAAATTTCGCGGTCCCGGTCTGGCAGGAATGTCTTTCCCAAAGGTAGACCTGCGCCGGAGTATTTATTCCTGTTTCCCGCTTCCTGCTTCCCGCTCCTTTCAAGAAATGTTTCTCATTTCCACAAAGCATGTTATAGAATCACAATCCCGGGATACTCTCAGGGTTTTCGGAGACAAACGTTTCACTCGATAAAAAGTAACGGCAGCTCTTAATAGTCTCCAATCGGAAACTCGGATGAACGTAGGAGAATTTCACCTTATCTGAATTCCACACCCCTCGAGGTTTACGTTCGGAAAAGGGGCATTTTTAGCTCTGGCAGGGAAAGAGCTTGCCCTGAGCTTGTCGAAGCCGGTGGCCTTGTCGGCCGGCGAGTCCCACCGCCCGCCGGGATCGATGGCTCTATCTGTTCAAACAGGGGAATCTCATGTTTTGGGATCGAACAAACCGTCCGGTATGGCTCCGCTTTACAGTAGGGGTCCTTGTCGTTGTCGCCGCCGCTGCTGTTCGGTTGCAGTTCCTGGGAGTTCTTGAGCTCCACTCCCCTTTTCTAACCTTTTACCCCGCAGTGGCGATTGCCGCCCTATATGGGGGATTTGGTCCAGGGTTGCTTGCCACAGTCGTCTCGGCCGCCCTTGCCGACTATTTCTGGATAGAGCCCGTTGGCCAGTTCGGCATTGCGAATGCCACCGACCTGATAAGCATGGTCATTTTTCTCGCCAGTTGCGCCCTGATCTCCTATCTCGCCGAAGCGGCATACCGCGCCCAGGCGCGGGCGCACAAAGCAGAGGAACTCTCAAAGCTTTCTGCCGAGCGTGAGAAGGCGGAGGCATTACTGAAACGCCAGGCCGAACTGTTGCATCTATCCTACGATGCTATTGTCGTTTGGCGGCGCGGAGGCCCTATCGAGACCTGGAATAAAGGGGCTGAAGAGCTTTACGGCTATTCGCAGGAAGAAGCAGTGGGCCGGGTCACACACGATTTGCTGAAAACCATCCACCCCGAGCCGTGGCCTCAGATCGAGGCGAAACTGCGCGAGCACAAATTCTGGGAAGGGGAACATAGACACCTCACCCGCGAGGGTCGGGAAGTCATCGTTTCGGCCCGCCATCAGCTTGTGAGCGGCGCAGACGGCGTAGAACGAGTTCTGGAGATAAACCGCGACATCACCGAGCGCAAGCGGGCCGAAGAGGAGCTGCGCCGAAGCCGGGAATGGCTGGGGACCACGCTCAGCAGCATCGGCGACGGGGTGATAGCGGCTGACGCATCCGGCAATGTCTCTTTCCTCAATCCCGTCGCTGCTGCACTGACAGGCTGGCAGTCGGAAGATGCAATTGGTCAGCCGATCCAGAGCGTTTTCCAGGTAATTAACGAAAATACACGCGAACCTGCTGAGAACATCGTCGAACGGGTGATGAGCGACGGGAACATTGTCAACCTTGCTAATCATACGGCCCTGATCACCCGCGAAGGGCGGGAGATCCCCATAGAGGACAGCGCAGCGCCTATCAAAGACAGCACCGGGAAGATAATCGGGGTCGTCCTCGTCTTTCATGATGTCACTGAGAAGCGACGGATACGGGAAGCCTTGAGGGAGAGCGAAGAGCACTACCGCTCTTTGTTCGATAACATATTGAATGGATATGCATATTGCAGAATGCTCTTTAAAAACGATCAACCCGAAGACTTCGTCTATCTCAATGTCAACAGCGCCTTCGAAAACTTGACCGGGTTGAAGAACGTCATCGGCAAGAAGGTATCTGAGGTCATTCCCGGTATACGGCAATCCGATCCCGAGTTGTTGGAAATCTACGGAAGAGTGGCAAGAACCGGCGTTCCCGAGCGATTTGAGACTTATGTTGAAGCCCTGGGCATGTGGTTTTCGATATCCGTTTACGGCCCTCGAGAAGAGCACTTCGTGGCGGTGTTCGACGTCATCACCGAGCGCAAGCGAATGGAAGACGAGCTTCGAAAATCACGAGACCAACTCGAATTGCGAGTTCATGAACGCACCGCCGAGCTAAACGGATATATGGCAAAGCTTGAACAAAGTAACCAAGCCCTTCAGGATTTTGCCTCGATCGCTTCCCACGACTTGAAAGAACCTCTTCGCAAAGTGATCTCTTTTGGCAATATGCTCAGGCAGAAGTCTGGTGAATCGCTGGGACAATCCGGAAACGACTATCTGAACAGAATGCTCAACGCAACGGAGCGGATGCAATCCCTGCTTGGGGGACTTCTCGATTACTCACGAGTTACGACCGCGGCAGAGCCATTCGAGGCGGTCGATCTTTCCGATCTCATCGGCGAAGTTCTTTCCGACCTTGAAATAAGAATCGTAAGGACAGGCGGCGAAGTTCATGTTGAGGACCTGCCGGTCATTTCAGCCGACCCCACACAACTGCGGCAGTTATTCCAGAATCTCATCGGTAATGCGCTTAAATTCCACAAACCGGGCGAGAAGCCGATGGTCCAGGTTCGTTCCATATCCAATACTGATTCAGGATGTCAGATCGTTGTCGAGGATAACGGCATCGGCTTCGAGGAAAAGTATCTCGACCGCATCTTTGCCCCCTTCCAGAGGCTGCATGCCCGGAGCGAGTATGAAGGAACGGGAATGGGCCTTGCCATCTGTAAAAAAATAGTCGACCGCCACGGATGGAGCATTACGGCAAAGAGCACGCCGGGAGCAGGTTCAACCTTTATTATCCAATTGCCTTAGCCCAAAAACGATGGGAGCGGGAGGTCCAAACCGCTCCGATCAGGCATACCTGAACAATGCATCACCCCCGTAATCCGTCTTGGGAAGAAGCCTCATGGAAAACAGCAAGAGCGGTGACGACACCTTGCGAAGGAAATCCGAAGAAAGACTGCGGTCTCAAATGGACCTGCCGGATGAGATTTCTCCCGAAGATGCGAATCAACTTATCCATGAACTGCAGGTTCACCAGATTGAGCTCGAGATGCAAAACGACGAGCTGCGCCGGAGCCAGGTCCAGCTCGATGAATCCCGCATGCGCTATGCCGATCTCTACGACTTTGCCCCCGTTGGCTATCTGACTTTCGACCGGACAGGCCTCGTAGTCGAAGCCAATCTGACCGCTGCAAAGCAGTTGGGCAGGGAAAGAGCCCGCATCCTCGATGCGCCTTTTTTCTTATACGTTATTGACACAGACAGGGACGCCTTTCATTTGCACCTGGCGAAAGTCTTCAAGACCGGGGAGCGCCAGACTTGTGAGGTGAGGCTGGCGCCGGGAATCGGAGAGGAGTTTTACGCCAGGCTCGATAGTATATTCATTGAGGATGAAAGCGGTAAGGGCCTCGTCCGGACGTCCATAAGCGATATCTCATACTCCAAGCGCGCCGAAGCTGAGCTGCGCGAGCGCGAGGAGCAACTGCGGTTGTTCGCCGAGCATGCGCCTGCAGCGATTGCAATGCTGGACTCGAATATGCGATACGTGGCGGTCAGCCGGCGTTGGATCTCTGACTACGGCCTCATCGGGCAGCAACTCGCCGGGCGCAGCCACTATGATGTCTTCCCCGAGATCCCGGAACGATGGAAGGAAATTCACCGGCGCTGCCTGGCCGGAGCGGTGGAACGCGCGGACGAAGACCTCTTCGTCCGGGCCGACGGCAGCACCCAATGGATCGCGTGGGAGGTCCGTCCATGGTATGCCGCCTCGGGTGCGGTGGGCGGCATAATCATCTTCAGCGAGGACATCAGCGAGAGAAAACGGACTGAGGAGGCTCTTCGACGGTCAAATAACGAACTCGACTTGTCAATCCATGCGTTGCGAGAGAAAACGGAAAACATGGAAGAGGTAAATGCAGCGCTGAGAGTCTTACTGAGACAAAGAGAGGAGGACAGGAAAGAATTAGTGGAGTCGGTCGTGGCTAATGTCAGGAATCTTATCCTCCCCTATATGGAGAAATTGAATCAAAGCCGCCTGGACAGCGCCCAAATGACCTGGATGAAGATTCTGGAGTCCCACCTAAACGAGATCACTTCTTCATTTGGCAGAACACTTGCCGCTCAATATGCCAATCTCACCTCTACCGAAATTCGGATCGCAGCGCTCATAAGGGACGACAGATCAACCGCCCAGATAGCCGGACTCTTCGGCATCTCGGAGAAAACCGTGTGCCGCCACAGGGACAATATCCGGAAAAAACTGGGATTACGAGGCAGAGGAGCCAACCTCAGAACCCACCTTTTAAGCCTCAAATAACCCACCTGCTTCTCGGTGATGGTTTCCCCCCGGCCGGCTCCGTTCAAAGGCGACGAATACCCACTATGTATGGGTATTTTATGCGCATATAAATGGGTAGTGCCTTCTTGCTCTAATTCTACTATCATGCCAATAATCCAGTAATTTTCACAAAGCATTATTCCATACTGGTTTATCTCGATTCCCTTAATATTGGAAGACTAAGGGGAGACTTGCAGGATATTCTAATGGTTTTCGAAGACGAACGCGTTTGGCTAGATAAGAAATAACAGCAGCTTTAAAACAGGTTGGCCATGGGGAGAGCGGTACCCCCGAACAGCCCCATGGCTCTCTTTGTTCAAATAAGGGGAATCTCATGATATGGGATCGAACAAACCGTCCGCTATGGCTCCGCTGCACAGCAGGTGTTCTTTTAGCTGTCATCGCCGCTGCTATTCGGTTGCACTTCCTGGGAATGCTTGAGTCCCGCGTCACCTTTGTGACCTTCTTCCCCGCCGTAGCGTTTGCTGGGCTATATGGAGGATTCGTTCCCGGATTGCTTGCCACAGTCGTCTCAGCCGCCCTTGCCGACTATTTCTGGATAGAGCCGGTTGGCCAATTCACTATTACGAATTTCGCCGACTTGATGAGCATGGTCGTTTTTCTCGCCAGTGGCACGCTGATGTCTTATCTCGCCGAAGCGACATATCGCGCGCAGGCGCGGGCACACAAAGCAGAGGAACAGGCAAAGCTTGCCGCCGAGCGCAAGCAGGCGGAGGCATTGCTGCAACGCCAGGCCGAACTGCTGCACCTTTCCTATGACGCCATTATCGTTTGGCAGCTCGGATGCAGTATCGAGAGCTGGAACAAGGGGGCGGAAGAACTTTATGGATATTCTCAAGAAGAAGCCGTGGGCCAGGTTACACACGATTTGCTGAAAACGATCCACTCCGAGCCGTGGCCTCAGATCGAGGCCAAGCTGCATGAGCGGAAATTCTGGGAAGGGGAACTCAAACACCGCACCCGCGATGGTCGGGAAGTCATCGTTTCGGCCCGCCTTCAGCTCGTGCGAGGCGCAGAGGGCGTGGAACGAGTTCTGGAGACAAACCGCGACATCACCGAGCGCAAGCGCATGGACATGGAGCGTGAGGTCACTATCGAAATCCTCAAGATTGTCAACCAAAGCTCCTGTGTCGCCGACATGGTCAAAGCCGCTGCCACATTCTTCCAGCACGAGTCGGGTTGCGAGGCGGTCGGCATACGGTTGAATGAAGGGGAAGATTTTCCCTATTCCGAGGCGCGTGGCTTCCCGGAAGAGTTTATTCGGCTGGAAAACAGTCTTTGCGCCAAGGACGCCATGGGCAACATCATTCGTGACAGCCTGGGCAGTCCGGTTATCGAATGCATGTGCGGAAATGTCATCCTCGGACGAGTCGATCCATCAAAGCCTTTCTTTTCGCCCGGGGGCAGCTTCTGGGCCAACAGCACCACGCGGCTTCTGGCCAAGACCAGTGATGAGGACAGACAGACCAGGACACGCAACCGTTGCAACGGAGAAGGCTATGAATCGGTAGCGCTGATACCACTGCACCTTGGCACGGAGCATTTGGGCCTTATTCAGTTGAACGACAGGCGTACCGGGATGTTCTCGCCAGAAGTCATTGCTCTTTGGGAGAGGCTTGCGGGTTACCTGGCCGTAGCAATGTCCAGGTTGCAAACAGGTGTTGCGCTGCGGGAGAGCGAGGAGCGCTTCCGCGTAATGGCGAACTCTATTCCACAACTTGCCTGGATCGCTGAGCCTGACGGATACATTTATTGGTACAACCAGCGCTGGTATGAATATACAGGAACAACACCCAAACAAATGGAGGGATGGGGCTGGCAGAGTGTTCATGACCCGGATGCTTTGCCCGGTGTTCTTGAGCGCTGGAAGGAATCTATTGCTTCAGGTGAACCTTTCGATATGGTCTTCCCATTGGGGGGGGCTGATGGAAACTTTCGACAGTTCCTGACTCGCATTGAGCCGGTGAAAAACGCCGACGGAGACCTGATTCAATGGTGTGGAACCAACACCGACATTACAGAACGCAAGCAGATGGAAGACGAGCTTCGCAAAGCACGCAATGGGCTGGAGTTGCGGGTCGAGGAGCGGACCTCCGAGCTTAAGACCTACATGACAAAACTAGAGCAGAGCAATCAGGCGCTTCAGGATTTTGCCTCCATTGCCTCCCATGACATGAAAGAACCTCTTCGCAAAGTCATCTCTTTTGGCAATATGCTCAGGCAGAAGAGCGGTGAATCTCTGGGACAATCCGGTAACGACTATCTCGACAGAATGCTCCACGCAACTGAGCGGATGCAATCCCTGCTGGCGGGCCTTCTTGATTACTCGCAAGTTGCGACAGCATCGGAGCCATTCAAGGAGGTTGATCTTTCCGATCTGGTCGGCGAAGTTCTTTCCGACCTGGAAGTAAGAATCGTCAGGACAGGCGGCGAAGTACATGTCGGGACCCTTCCTGTCATTTCAGCCGACCACACACAGATGCGGCAGCTATTCCAAAACCTCATCGGCAATGCGCTTAAATTCCACAAACGTGGAGAGAAGCCAATGGTCCAGGTGCGTTCCGTATCCAAGCCTGATTCACGATATCAGATCATTGTCGAGGATAGCGGCATTGGTTTCGAGGAGCAATACCTCGACAAGATTTTCGCTCCATTCCAAAGG
>JBKQTS010000158.1:0-14792 GCA_052143075.1 Syntrophobacteraceae bacterium
GGTTCGCCCGGCCACTCCCGGTCTGGACTTCACCTTGAATCCGGAGGCTCGCCGCAACGTACGGCCGAATCGTGTTCGTTACCCTACGGACTGCATGTTCGTCTTGGGTTGCTCTCCACCCCGCCTCACGGCGACGCAGTTTCCTTTGACTACCGGGAGCGAGCATCTCCCGGGAGGGGACTTTCACCCCTCAGATCGTGCCCGCTTCCAGGCGCACGGACCCCGGCCTTCGCCGGGGTGACGTCCGTACTGGACTCCGGCCCCCGGACTAGACTTCCGGGGCAGGCTTCGCCGGGGTGACCGGGAGGTGATCGGGGTGAACGAAACAAAGGTAACGCTGGCTGTCCAGTAAGCGAGCGAGAGGTTGAATGGGCCAACTTCTGCTAATTTGTTGAACGGCTTGACAATGCTGAATGGCCAAACAGCTTTAGGGCTGCTAAAGATAGAGCCGGCCTTTCGCCGCATAAAATGAGTGTTTAAGGAGGATGCCATGAAGGTGAGAATCGACTACGGTCTGTGCATGGGCGACCGAAATTGCCACAAGGTTTGTCCTGAAGTTTTTGATTTTGACGAGGACCAGCTTCAATCGATCGTTCGTGTCGACATCGTGCCCACTCATCTGGAGGGCAAAGTCACAAAGGCAGCCGAGGAATGTGCGCCGGGAGCCATCGTCGTCGAGGAGTGATCCGTCTCACCCGCATAAGACGCGTAGATGGTTTTTCAAAGAACGTGTTGCACCTCGCCTTGAGGTGAGGACTGAACGCCAGCGAACAGAAATTCTTTTCTTCTGAAGGCGATGAGAGGCACACCCTCATGGAACCAAGGGAATCGCTCAGAGAAGAGCATGGCGCGACCATGAAGATGCTCGCAGCTTTCGAGAGGTTTATAGCGAAAGTCCTGGATTTAAATGAAAGCGAGACAAAAGACCTCGAGGCACTCATCGAATTTTTTGAGATTTATGTGGACCGGTATCACCACGGAAAAGAAGAGCAGGTACTGTTCCCAGCGCTGTCCCGCACCCGAACCACCCGAATCGATTCTCTCATCAACGCGCTCATGGAAGACCACCGTGAGGCCCGCACGAGCATGGAACAGATAAAATCCAATGCGGTGTCCCTGCACTCCTGCCCTGAGGCTGACCGCTATATATTCAGGGAACAAGCCGACCGGTACGTGAACCTCGTCAGAAAGCACATCCGCAAAGAAAACTCGGAGTTACTTCCATTGATCGAAGAAAGGCTTTCTGCAACTGAAAGGTTGCAGATGGCCGGACAGTTTCATGATGTTGAGAAGGCGACCCTGGGTTCGAGCGGACTCGAAGCATTTCTGGCCAGCGTCCGAAGACTTTCGCAGAAGTAAATCCCACCGCATCGCTCGCATCGCTACGCTGAGTGAACAGTGAATGGTGAATGGTGGGTTAAGAGCAGGTGAAAAGGTGAATGGGTGAGTGGGTGAATGGGATGAGAAAGAAGCGGGAAGCAGGGAGCAGGGAGCGGAAAAACAGTGAATAGTGAATAGTGAATAGTGAGTAGTGAGTAGTGAGTAGTGAATGGGAAAGGCAGGGACCGGGGAGCGGAAAAAGGTTGCAAACCGCATCGCTCCGCGCTGAGGGAGCAGTCTCGCAAGCCGGAATCCAGGGTTTTTCCCCAGTAATTGATTTTAAAATTAAAACCACTGGACCCCGGCCTTCGCCGGGGTGACGTCCGTACTGGACTCCGGCCCCCGGACTAGACTTCCGGGGCAGGCTTCGCCAGTTCAAGAGCGGGCGGGGATTTATTTGACGTAGGAAAACCCCGCCCCTTACGCGTGTCAAAAACCATAGGGAAGACACAGTATTTAAAAATACAGTACTCTACTACTTTACCAGGAATTGCTGCCAGACGATAATCTGTTCCAACCCACAATCTAACCGAAAGGAGATATGGTCATGGTCCTTTCAGAAAACCCAGCATCGGTTGAGGACATTGTGCGGGACATTAAGGAACAGAGTTGTAACGACCCTCAGTTGGTCGTTTTGATGGCCGACGACGATGAGGACGATTACATCCTGGTTAAAATCGCCTTTGAAGCAAACAACACCGACGTAGATCTGCGGTGGGTTGCAGACGGGCAGGAAGCCATGGATTACCTTCTTCACAGGGGCAAGTATCTGGCCCACCAGGCTTCCCCACGCCCCGACGTTATTCTGCTGGACGTCGTAATGCCCAGAAAAGACGGTCTTGAAACGTTGAAGGAGATAAAGGGGCACCCATACCTGAGGAAAATTCCCGTAGTGCTGCTCACTTCAGGGACGAAGCAGGCGCATGTGTCTTCCGGACTCAAGCTGGGAGCCGATTCATTCATCATTAAACCCCATGGCCTCGACGAGATGATCAGGCTGATGGGATCTCTTCACGAGTACTATTTCGGCATCGTCAGACTGCCTGAAAAGCTATCGTGTTCAATTCCCTATGCCGGCCGGTGCAAAAGCTGTAATTCCTAGGCGGTGGGACCGCCAGCCAGGGTCGCCACTCAAACCTTCGGCGGCGGCAAAGGCAGGATCGATCTCGACGCAATCCCTTCATGACCTGTCTATGATCACTGTCCATGACCAAAGGCGCTACCCCATCGAAAACTGCTGGTGACTTATAAGGTCAAATTCTCCTACGTTCATAAGGTGAAATTCTTCTACGTTCCCGGTGTTTCCGGATAGACACCAGTTAGTATTTATCGAGAATTCATTACCCGGCCACTTCAGCTTCCAGTTTTTCCAGGGCGGTCCTTGCGAAATCGATGTCCGGATCGAGTTCCAGAGCCATGCGGTAAAGCCGGATGGCTTCCTGCTTGTGGCCCAGTTCTCTCAGGTTAGATCCTATATTGGCGTAATCTATTGCAGAGCCGGGATCCAGTTCTATAACCCGTTCAAAGGCAGAGATCGATTCATCGTGTTTCTTCAGTTTGAAATAGCAGAACCCCCGCAGGTTGTAGATTTCCTTGAGTTCGGGGTTGGCCTTTTCAGCAAGACCGAGCGCATCCAGAGCTTCTTCGTACCTTTGCAACTCTTTGAGACACGAGGCAATGTGCACGTAGATGCTGCCGATTTCACCAGGGTCGGGGGATTGATCGAGAGCACGCTGGAGAAGCCGTAAAGCGGTCTCCGGGCGCCCGTTCAGTTCCAGGCTGTGGGCCAGAAAGAACGTTAGATCATAGCGCGGTCCGAAGGTGGACAGGAGCCGTTCCATCTGCGGGACCATCTCGGCGTCCGAAAGCCCGCGCAGCATGGTTCGCGCCGCGTGCTGCGGAAAATCGGTGTTGCGGGTGTGATCCAGAAAGTGCGCCCCCGGGATGATCGTGTAAACTGCCGGGACCTGCAGTCGCGGATGCGTGACATTAATCACCAGGACCTGAAGGCCGATTTTTGCCAGAGCAGCCGTGCACCTTTCGATCTCCACCCGGATGTTGTTGTCGTCGTGGTTCGGAAGGTCCCGGATCGAAACTTTCCCGTTGCTTTTCATCAAGTAGGCAGCTTCTTCCAGGTTGGCATACTTTGGAAGCGTGGGCCGATACGAAGTATGGCTCTGGAAGTCTCCGGCAAGCTGGGCTATTTCGGTGAGCGCCCGGCAAAGAGATTTCTCGGGATTGGAGGTTGTGCCGGCCGTAAAGACGATCTCGCTTTTTTCCGGGAAGGTGGATGGGTCGTAGGCGAGCGCTCCCACGGTAGGAATCCCGGTATCGAGAGAGAAGTCCCGCAGAAACAACTCGATTCCTTTTGCCCGAAACTTGTTTACGAGTTCGATTGCAGCGGGGTCGCGAAGGGAATCGACATCAATTTCAGGGGTAACCAGCATATCGTTGCTTATGATCGAGCCAACGTGTCTTTCGACCACCTCGCACAGGGACTGGAGGATTGCTTCCTCGAGGGTGTTTCCGGCAGCCGGCCCGTTATACTCGTTAATGGTGTAGAACCAGTCGATGGGGACCCACTGGTCCCTGCCGAGCAAAAGGTTGCGGGCCTTGACCCACCGGAGCGGCAGATCGTCGAGAAACCGCCGGCAAAGCTCCAAAGGTGTCTGAGAATCATACACCGACTTTTTCAAATCGTCCGCCGAGACCACAAAGTCGTCGAGGCCGCTGCGCCGGAAAGTTGGAAACGGAAACTGCTGAACGAATGCAAAGAAGCTAAAACGCTCCATCAGCTCCATCAGGGCGCTGGCTTCGGATTGCTGCGGGGTGGCGCCTTTGCCCATCTGTTTTTGCGTCCCGGTGAACCGGACAGCGTCCTCGCCGCAAAGACTTATGTATATGGGGATGTCCAGCCTGCCGGAATCGATTCGCATAGTCCTGGCCAGAACATTCATGTCCAGCCCGGCCAAACGTTGCCTCACCCACGAGATCGTCTGCTCGGGGGTCCTCGTTTTATCCTGATCGTGGCTGTACTTTTTGAAACTGTCCTTTATTTCGATATTAGAAGTCATTCAATTAACGACCACCTCATCTTCCTGTTCTTCGTTTTTGCGGATCAGTTCCAGAAGCTGCGCGGCGGTTCGGGAGGAAGTGTAGACGCGGGGAATGCCTTTTATTTTGGTGAAATCCTGCAGGCTCCTCGGGCGCTGGAGAGCAAGCCTGAGAAGCGTATCGTTCGTTAGAATCCTGAAGGGCGCACGGTCGCGGCGGCGAGCCTCTTTTTCGCGGAACAGATACAGAGCCTTAAGGATGCGCTTTCCGACCACGTCCAGCGACTGCGCCCCGTAGATGTGCAAAAAATCTCCAGGGCGGAAATGTTTTTCCGTGATCTGCTGCAGGCATAGCTTTTCAAAGGCTTCGCGGGCCACCCCGAGGAGCTCTTTTTCATCGAGTTCCGCGACAAGCTTGTGCCTCAGCGGAATAAGAAAATGGGTATCGAAGCGGGCATATTCGATCTGCTCGTCTCTAAGAGGGCGCCTGCCCCAGTCATAACGCTGCCATTTCTTATTGAGACTTATGCCGAAATGTTCCAGAAGAATCGGTGCAAGCCCCAGTTGCTTATATCCCAGCATTTTCGCGGCGATTGACGTATCGAAGACATTGTGCACCGTGAATTTGAAATCGCGTTTGAGCCCGGCGATATCATTGGGAGCTGCGTGGAAGATTTTTTCTACGTCCGGATTTGAAACGATTTCCCCGAAAGCTTCGATATTGCCGACCGAAAACGGGTCGATTATGTAGTCCTGTTGCTCGGTAGATACCTGAATGAGGCAAATTCGGTTAAAATAGGCATAAAAACTGTTGGACTCTGTGTCGATGGCAATATGAGCGGATTTTTCGACGGTAGCTATAAGTTTTGAGAAATCATGCTGGTTTTCAATCAGAGTTACACTATTCAATTTCATGATATAGGTTTTCCGCCCTTTTCTCCTGTGTTATTTTAAGGCAAGAAAGTGAGGCCGAATGAACGCACGCAAGGGTGAATGCCTCAAACCGAATCGCCGATCCGCCCGGCACAAACCCCACCATGGTTTCTATACCCCGTTTCAGGAGTTAGATCAACTCTTTACACAAAATTTTCCATCGCCTCCAAAACATTTAGCCAACCTCGACCCATTCCTGGAAAAAAACGGGGTCCATCCTCCCGGGATTAAAGGCGAACCCGATGAGGAATCCCTTTTTCAGACGGCAATGGCCGATGTAAGCCCCCTGCCCTCCGCGCACTGCGAAAAGGTCCCGCGCCAGCCTTGCCAGAAGAAGTCTCCGCATTTTTTCGCCAGGGAGGAAATCGAAGCCTACACTCAATTGGTAGACCTGGTAGCCGGTGAGGCGCCCTTCGAGCTTTCGAGTTCGGATGAATACATCGACGGCGCCGTTCTGGGCATCTCTCCCGAGGTTTTGAAGAAGCTGCGGGAGGGCTATTTCAGCTACCTGGACACTCTCGACCTTCACGGACTCAACAGGCAGCAGGCTCGAGAGGAAGTCAGGGACTTCATCATGGAGTGCTTTGCCGCCCGGCGCAGATGCGTACTGATAATTGCGGGAAGAGGCCTCAATTCCAAGGACAAGGAACCGGTGCTCAAGAACAATTTACCCGCCTGGCTAACGCGCGCGCCCTTAAAAAGGGTGGTCCTGGCATTCGCCTCGGCCCGTTCCTATGACGGAGGCTGGGGCGCATTCTACGTCCTGCTGCGCAAAAATGAGGGCAAAGCCCCCGTGGTTACGCCGGCTCGATGATATTTTCATTCATCAGCCATTCAAGGGCCTGGCAAAGCGGCAGGCCCACCACATTCGTATAGGACCCTTCGACAGATCTTACCAGAAAAGCCCCGATCCCCTGAATGCCGTAGCCTCCGGCCTTGTCCATCGGTTCGGCAGTCCTTACGTACGCATCTATTTCTTCGGTCGAAAGGTCCTTAAAGCGAACCTTCGTAGTAACCGATCCGCTCCTGCAGAGTTTGCCCCCCGGCCGGACAAGGCACATGCCCGTAATTACTTCGTGCACTCTGCCGCCAAGGGCATCGAGCATCCGGACGGCCTCGGCGGAATCCGAGGGTTTTCCGAAGATGCGGCCGTCGAGGACAACTATGGTGTCAGCTCCCAAAATCCATGAATCGGGGTGAAGAGAAGAAATCGAATCGGCCTTGAGACGCGCCCATCTTTCGGCAACTTCAGCAGGACTTTTTCCCGGCTCGGCCGATTCACCCAACCAGACCGATTCGTCTATCCTGCTCGGATGCACCTCGAATTCAACCCCGACTGAGAGAAGCAAACGTTTTCTGCGCGGCGATTCCGAGGCGAGAATAAGGGGCCGGAGCGTTTTAAACATCGGCTACGCCAGAGCCAGCATCCGGTCCAGGGCTAACCTGGCGCCCGCCTTTATCTGCCCGGGTACTTCAACCACATTCATTTCGCCAAGATTTTCAAGGACCTGCAGCAGATTTGCCAGGTTTATCTTAAACATATTGGGACAGAGTGAATAATGCAGGTCGAGCACCTTCCTGTCCGGATATTCAAACGCCAAACGATGGATCAGGTTTATTTCCGTACCGATGACGATTGTCGAACCCGGAGGCGCCTCCCTTACATATTTGACTATATAGCTCGTTGACCCGCACGCATCGGCCTGCGCCACCACCTCTCGAGTGCATTCGGGGTGCACGACTATCATGGCCCCGGGAAATTCGGCGCGCATTTTTTCGATCTGATCGACCGTAAACCGGGTATGCACCAGGCAATAGCCATCCCAGAGGATCATCCTGGCGTGCCTGAGCGTTTCAGGATCGTTTCCGCCCAAAGTGATACCGGGCGTCCAGACAACCATCTCCTCAGGAACTATCCCAAGATCGTGACCAACATTATGGCCAAGGTGCCGGTCGGGGAAAAACAAAATCTTCTCTTTTTGTCCGAAAGCCCACCTCACAGCTTTAGCCGCGTTGGACGAAGTACAGACGATACCGCCTCGATTGCCGCAAAAAGATTTGAGTTCGGCGTCCGAGTTCATATAGACAACCGGGGTGATCGAACCCCGCCCGGCAACGGATTCGATCTGCTCCCAGGCCGATTCCACGGTTTGAGCTTCCGCCATTCCAGCCATCCAACATCCAGCTTCCATGTTCGGTATCTGAACTACCTGGCCAGGCTGCGCGAGAATCGCGGCACTTTCCGCCATGAAGTGCACTCCGCAAAAGACTATGTAGCGGCAATCCCGATCTTGTGCCGCTTTCCTGGACAACTCGAACGAGTCCCCGACGAAATCGCCCAGCTCAACGATTTCTTTCCGCTGGTAATGGTGGGTCAGAATAATCAGTTGTTTGCCGAGTTCACGTTTCAGGGCCCGGATTCTCTCGACTATCTCCGCGTGGTTTAATTGAGCTTTGTTCGTCTGCATGGTCTACTTACCCACCTCTTAATTCACTTCCGGGTATTGAAAAAGTCAAAATATCCGCCCGCTTCATCCCATACAAATGGAATTCAGCAAGCATCTCTCCGTGCTTCATTCTGCAGGACCAGGGGCGTCCACCCTGGCGATGCTGTCTCCGCAGCGAATGACACCCCCTTCGATTACCCTGGCAAAAACGCCCTCGCGCGGCATGATGCAGTCTCCGGCCTGATAGTAGATCGCGCATTTCTTCAGGCATTCCTTGCCAATCTGAGTGATTTCCACCAGGACCGACTTGCCCAACCTGAACCGGGCGCCCACCGGCATATGAACCCAGTCGATCCCTTCGGTTGCAACGTTTTCGGCAAAATCTCCGAAGCCGACTGAGAGACCGGCGGCCTTAGCCTTCTCGATGCTCTCCATTGCCAGAAAACTGACCTGCCTGTGCCATGCCCCCGCATGCGCATCACCCTGGATGCCATGTTCCGTCACCAGCAGCGCCTGCTCGACAGGTTCCTTCCGAGTGCCCTTTTTTTTGCTGACCGCAATCGATCTAATTATCATTCCAGGCTACCCGCATCTTCGCCCTGACTTTTACCCCGCCGAGGGCGATTACAGCTCACATTCTTTTGCATCGACCCGAACAGGCGACCTATTCATAAGATCTCTGAAAGTGATCGTGTCAAGCCTATCGCGAATGGCATCGGTCGCCTCCATCCAGAGGAGTCTGGTAACGCAGTGGCTGGAACGGACGCACTCTTCTGGATTTTGAGTACACCTGGTAAGCTTCAGGCCGCCTTCCAGAAGCCCAACGATCTCTCCCACGGTAATCTCTTCGGGAGGCCTGGTGAGCATGTGCCCGCCTTTGGGGCCGCGAACGCTCGCAATGTAATCCGCCTTTTTTAAGGAGATTATAATTTGTTCGAGGTACTTTATCCCGATACCCTGCCTTTGGGCAACAGACCCAAGCCGAACAGGCCCTTCCGTTGCGTGAAGAGCCAAATCTAGCATGAGTCTGACTCCATACCGGCTTCTTGTGGACAGCTTCATATCAGCTCCAAGGTGCGTCAAGAAAAAATTAACCCCTGTATTTTAGTATAGTATATTTTTAATTCCTTCCGGGTCAAGAAATAAACGGGACGGCAGAAAACAGAATGAGACGTTCCAGCCCGGAGGTGGGAGGTTCGAAAAAAAGCTTGGCCTTTTGCCCGGCAATGTTATTTTTATCCGGCCCAAAGAGAAAGGCATCCCGCTGACGGCCCCGTCCGGGGATGCCGGGGAGAGCATTTCACCAAATGATCGCTTACTGTTGTCAACCAGTCTGTCATACGAGGAGCAATCATGTATTCAAGAACCCTTGTACTGAGATTCCCCAAGGAAATTGTCGACAAGCCCATCATAAGCAACCTGGTGCGCGACTATGACCTGGCTTTCAATATCCTGAAGGCCCAGATCTTTCCTCGAAAAGAGGGAATGCTGGTAATGGAACTGCAAGGAAGCGCCGATAATTTTGACAAAGGGGTCCAGTATCTCGAACGGGTGGGCGTCCAGGTAGAACCGGTCGGACAGGGAATTCGCCGCGACGAGGAGAGATGCTACCAGTGCGGGTCCTGCACGGCTGTCTGCCCGACTGGGGCACTGCACGTAAAGAGACCGCAGATGGAAGTCGAATTTGAATCCGAGCGGTGCAGCGCCTGCGAGCTATGCGTGAAGAGCTGCCCCGTCAGGGCCATGATCGTTACTTTCGATAAGGAGCTTGCTTAAAGAAGGTAGCGGGAAGCGGGAAGCTTTTGCTTCCTGCTCCATGCTTACTGCTCCCTCCTTTAAAAAAGGCGGGCATCTCCCTTCGACGGGCGAACTTGTCCTGAGTTTCCGAAGGAGGGCCGGCTCTTTCCTTGCCGGAACGAAAAATACCTTTCTCATCAGGAACTAAGACCCCTACCCCTCATTCATCGCAAAGCCAGGTTAGGAAACTTTCAGGTCAAAGAGCAGAATCGGAAGCCCCCGGGGGCGTGGAACCCCGAAAAGGTGAAATTCTTCTACGTTGATAAGGTGAAATTCTTCTACGTTGATAAGGTGTTTGCGGATTCACACTAGCCAGCAATCCTGTCATGTCTTAATTTAAACAGATATTTGTTCAGGCTGCGGAAATGGGCTCCAAACCGTGATGGAGATCGAAATGCATGAGAAAAAGCGTTCCCATAGTACTTCAAAAGAGACAAGGCATGCGCCCATGGAATTTGCGGACCGATCCGAGGGGAGGGCAAAAGTTGAACTAGTGCTCAAATGCGATACTATGGGAAGCGTTGAAGCCGTTTCCGCTCTGCTTGCCAATCTGAAGCTGCCGGAAGCGGAAGTGCAGGTGATTCAATCCGGTGTGGGGAACATAACCAAACAAGACCTGCTGATGGCTTTGACCGGAAGCAAGCTTGTCATCGGATTCAACGTAGGGGTCACCCCAAAGCTGGAGCAGTGGTTAAAAGAACATGGGGTCGAGGTGCGCCTCTATGACGTAATCTACAGGCTGGCTGAAGATGTCAAAGCCATTGCCCGGAATCTGGCCCCGGTCGAGACCGAAGAGAAGGTGCTCGGAAAATGCGAGGTGATCGCCACATTTAAATCGAAAAAAGGAGGGGTGATACTTGGCTGCGAGGTCGTTGAAGGCACCGTTCAAACCGGAAAGCATTTTCGGGTGGTAACGGCGATGGGACCGGTTCACAGCGCCAGAATCGAATCGCTCCAGATCGAGAAGCAGCAGGTAAAGGAAGCCAGGGCGGGACAGCAGGTGGGGGTGCAGGTTTCAGGTTCGAGCCTGGGCAAGGTCGGCGATTTCATCGAATGCTACGATGAAATCATCCCCAAAATAGCGAGATGGTCGCCCAGGGGCAGTATCATACATATGGTATCTTCATGACTCGTCTGCAACATTGCGGACACCTGTATCCGCCATTTTCCACGTTGGCGCCGGCAATAACGTCTGAGACAATCGACTTTTCCAAACAGGGAGGGGACAGGTGGCAAAACCGGTGACAGTCACAATAGCTGAAAATATTGCAACCGTATTGCTGAACAGACCTCAGGCCTACAACGCGTTCGATCTTGAATTTGTAGAGAGCCTTGCGCAACATATGACCAGCCTTGCAGCAGATCGAAATATCCGAGCTGTCATCATCTCCGGAGAGGGCAAAGCTTTCTGTGCCGGCGGAGATCTGAAGTATATCCTCTCATTGCCGCAAGGGCCATCGGCCGGTTTTCACGAACTGGCCGCCCGTTTTCACCAGGCCGTTCTGGAGATTCGCCGGATGCCAAAACCCGTCATCGCCGCAATTAACGGAGCTGCTGCCGGCGCGGGCTTTTCGTTGGCGCTGGCGTGCGATTTCAGGGTAATGGCCAAATCCGCCTTTTTGCGGCAGGCATACACATCCAACGGACTGAGCATAGATGGTGGGGGTTCATTTGTGCTGCCCAGGCTGGTGGGGTTGGGCCGCGCGTTGGAGATAATGGCATTTGACCGGCCAATTTCTTCGGAACAAGCCATGGCCTGGGGGTTGGTAACCAAGGTCGTAGAGGATGAAGACGTCATCAAAGAGGCAACCGAAATGGCTCGGGAGCTTGCAAGCGGTTCTTCAGCTTCTTTCGGATGGTCCAAAAGGCTGCTCACGGACTCCTTTGATTCTTCATTCGAAACTCAAATCGAACGGGAGCGCGAGGGCCTCAGTGCTTGCGCAGGAACCGCCGAGGGAACGGAGGGACTCAAAGCGTTTTCAGAAAAACGCAAGCCGGTGTTCACATCGCGGTAGACCTTGTCTGATGCGCAGTTTCAAGAGGGCGTGCAGAATAGTGTTTCCGCAGGGAGACCAGGCAAAGAAGCTGACAGAAACTACCGTTCACCGGTGAAATCATAGATCAGAAATGTCGTTGTGCGGGCAACGGGCTGTTTGGTCCTGAGATAGCGAATGGCGGTCAGTGCCGATTCTGCAACGGAGTGCCCCTTTTTAGGATTCTCGATGATGTAGCCGCCATAGAGATTGGTTGTGCCGACAGCCAAATAGCGTCCACGAAACCGTGCAATAAAACCATCGGGCCCCTGGAAGTCACCGTCGCTCATCGAAACCAGGTGGAAAGGCGCCTTTAACCGATCGGGATCGGCGCCGAAATACCAGACATCCAGGTTCTCGATGCCATTTCGCTGCTGCCAGTCGCGGAGTTCCCCGATCCCCTGGCCCCAGTCATAATTGGAATCGCTCAACAGTTTATAACCTTCTGCGGTGCCGCCCCACAGCTCATTGACATAACAGAGCGCATTGGGCCAAACAATGACCGATGAAGCCGCAGTCCAAAACACACAGCAAGCCACAGCCCCTGCAGTCAAATGTCTTCGCCAACCGGGCGCCATCGCAGCGATCATGTTAGCAGCCGCACCTGCAGCACCTATTATAAAAAAACCGATCAAAGGCAAAACCAATCGGATGCCGAGTTGCACCCTGAAGGTGACGCTGAAAAGAATCAGCATCGCTGTTATCGCGGTCACCCAATTCCACAGCGCTCTTGGCCTGACAATGGCAACAAGCAACGGCAAGGCCAGAAGAGACGCCGTCAACTTCATTGTCAACGCCACAGGAAAGTAGTACCACAGGGCGCGAGGGTCGGTCCGGCCGGCTATGAACACACCCTGTCCGATATTGTTGTGTTTGATCTGATAAGCGACTGCTTGTGCGCCATTGCTAAAAATCCGCAAATGGTCCGCCACGTAGACCATAACCGATGCCATGGGGCCGGAAGGCAGAGTCTTCGCCCATTCCACAAAACCGGGTTCGGGGCGCCAATCGCTGCCGCAGTAGATGAGCATCAGGAGAAATCCCAAACCAAAAATCTGCTTCAAGTCGCGGCGAAACGGAACAAGTTCTGCGCTGAGCCGCTTAAAGGATTGCATCCCCCCGCCGTTTGCCTGGACGGCGAATGGGTGTTTGAGCCCCAGCCGGTCCAATTCGATCACCAGTAAGCATAACGGGCCCAGCACCAATGCCGAGGCTTTAGCCAGCAGGGCCAGCCCGAACAAAAGGGACGGAAGACCCACACGCAGCCACCACCCGGATGTGCGTCCCTCACGGAAGTGATATACGAGTGCGAGCATGCAGGCGGTGATCGCCACATCGGTTGTCGCCAGGCTTGCGTGGGCCAGCAGGGACGGTTCAAAGGCAAGCATGGCCACAGCCAGCCGCCCGCCCCAAGGCCCTGCGAGGCCCCGTCCCACCTTCCAACCGTAAAACAGCACAGCCCACCAAAACATCAGAGTCGCAGCGCGAGCCACGGGCAGCATGCGGTCAATTTCCGAGAACATATCAAAAGGCCGGCCTCGCAATAGCTCCCAAACGTATAGCGGCAACGTCGTCACATCGACCGGCAAAGGCATTGTGCCAATTCTGGTCAAAGCCCCGCTACCGCCCAGATGCCAGGATCTAAGGCCTAGAAGCAGATACGTGGGTTCGTCGGAGGTCGCACCTGTGTGACCGGCGGCAAGCACGCAGTAGGCCGACGAAAGAAAGCCGAATACGATGAGCCAGGGCAAGTCGCTAACCCATGCGTATTTGGATTCATGCTGCATATATTACGTTCCCTGAAAAGAAGAGTTAAAGACCCGTTGAAATGAACAAGTGAAAAACCGTCCCTCTCTCTTTGCCCCTCTCTACCCGGACACGCCCTCTGTGCATCTCGACTATTTCTTTTACGATCGCCAGTCCCAGGCCCGTACCTTCTATCTCATCCGATGCGCACTGCCGGTGAAACAGTTGGAATATCGCGCTGCGGTCATCAGCCTGAATGCCGATTCCATCGTCTTTTACCGTAAAATTATGGAAATCCCCGGCTTGCTCATAACCTATTTCAATACTAGTGAGCCCGTCGCCTCCATATTTTACGGCATTATCGATCAGGTTTCTGAAAACCCTGAGCATGGAAATCTTGTCTGCACGCACAAGCGGAACCCCTGTGGGCTCAAGCAGCTCTATACGCCGCACTCTCAGTCTGGCCGAAAACTCGTCCCGCAGCATGTGAAAAACCTCAGCCATATCTATCTCTTCAATCTTGAGCGGGGTTTCCTTTGCGGCGATAAACTGATTGATTGCATCAACCAGTGAGGCCACATGCTCCGACGCCTTCATTATCTGGTCACAAAAGCCGGCGCCTTTCTCACCGAGGGTCCCGGCGAAGTTTTTCTGCAGCAGTCCGGCAAGCCCGTAAATTCCGATCGAGGGACTTTTCAGATCGTGTGCAACGGAGTAGGCAAATATCTTGAGCTTTTCAGAACTCATTCGGAGCTCTTCGGCAATCCTGCTTCGCTCGGCAACTTCCTGCCGCAGGTTGCGGTTCGCCTCCGCCAGAGCAGCGGTTCTTCTCTGCACGCGCGCATCGAGTTCGTCGTGCGCTCTTTGCAGCGCGTCTTCGGCTTGTTTGCGCTCGGTTATGTCGAGCAGCACGCCGACCAACCCTGCGACATTGCCGTCGGAATCCGTAAAAATTCCCTTTGTTATGATGACATCACGGTCCTGCCCATCCGGATAAGTCACCCTTGTTTCGTATATCTTTTCACCGGGCCGTTCGAAAAGCTCTGCATCGTGCTGTTCATATCGAGCGGCAAGCTCGGGAAAGATGTCAGAGGCGGATTTTCCGATGATGTCGCCCCTGTCCAATCCAACGCGCCGCTCGAAGGCTTTATTGCATCCCAGGTACTTTCCGCCCTTATTTTTGAAAAAGATCGCGTTAGGAATGGTGTCAATCAATATCTGCAGGAACTGAAGCTGATCGCGCAGAGTCTTCTCGACTTCACGGCAGATTTCGGCCACCGACTCGAGGTCTGAGACTCTGGAGCGCAGCCTTTGAAGTTCGGCCTCCAATTCCACTTCTCGATTTGCCTCCTTTCCGAATCGGAAACTGCCGGTGTCTTATAAGGTCAAATTCTCCTACGTTT
>JBKQTS010000159.1:0-7954 GCA_052143075.1 Syntrophobacteraceae bacterium
GAACGTAGGAGAATTTCACCTTATAAGACACTTGCAGTTTCTGAGTCGGAAAGGAGGCATTTTTCGTACTGGCGCGTACAGTTTGGTGCCCCGCCATTTCCGGATTGCCCAGCGCCGCACCGAAAGGTGGCGCGTACAGTTTGGCGCCCCGCCACTTCTGGATTGCCCAGCGCCGCACCGAAAGGTGCAAGGAAATCGATAGGTTGCGCGGAGGCGTACCTATGTACCGCCTCGCGGAGCGTCGAGATCTTGGGTCTGCCACCGCCGCAGGCAGTGGCGATCCTGGCTGGCGGTCCCACCGCCCCAGGGCGGAAAAGGGCACTTTCCGGATGGAAACTAGCTAAGTGAGATGGCAAGCCGCCTTCTTCGGCTTTCGCCCTCCTTCCCCGGACCTGCCGGCTAAGTTTCTCGATCGCGTTTCGCAGACAGCGTCGTCGAGCGGAAAATGTTTGTCATGTTCAACTGCAGTCTTTCAAATTCCCCGCCCGGGCTCTTGGCGGATTGTCGATAGCTCATTTTGACTCAACCGGGGTATTACGGCAGTAAACCAAAAATTCCCATGATGTTTCCAGGATGTATCCATGGCAAAGAAAAAGATTAATGATGACACACTCTTACAATTGATCCGGGATGGAAACAGCCCGGCCGAGGCAGCGCGCCGGCTTGGAGTAGGTCGGGCGGCGGTCTCCAAGCGCTTGAAAGCGCTGAAGATTGGAGTCACCAGGGGCGTGACGCTCCGTTCGGCGGCCAAACTTGTTGACCGGGAAAGCAGGAACCGGTTTACCTCGCCGGGAAAATGCCCGCGATGCAAAGGAGAACACATTCAGGACCCCGAGTATAGCATTGAATGCCAGGAAGGGCCGCAAGGAATATGAGAGATTCAAGGGAATCCAAAGAGCGGGCGTAAACGCAGGTGAGATCTTTATTGAGAAAACTAATAGCTTGGTGGATAATAGGAGCAAAAGAGTCCCATTATCAGGTATTTCTAAAAAAGGTGAGCAGGGGATGAGCATGAAGGAACGCGTAAAGAAGGCTAACAAGACTTATTGTGACGGGCATGACCAGGAAGGTGTCAAGGTTTGTAGCTGGGAAAAAATGCCGGGCTGGCAAAAGTTCCTGAAGGGCGAAATAACCGAGACCGAGCTTTCTGAGCAGGCCAAAGAGGAACTGGCCGAACTTGATCAGGCGTTCGGCAAATACCTGCGCAACGAGGAGGACAAAGATCACCCGGAGCCGGTGAAAGACGGTCCGGAGGAAGAAAAGGTGAGGATTGCCAACAAGATTTACAGGAAGGCGTGTGTTGATTCCGGTATGAGCTTATGCTTTTTTAAGAATTTCGATACCTGGCAGCAGTTCGTGCACGGCGGAATCACAGAAAGCGAGTTCTACGAAAGGGCCCGTGAAGAAATCAGCAAAATCGGGGCCGAGAATAAAAGCGGTAATTGAGGAGGCGAGAAGCGGGGGAGCAGAAGAGAGAAGGGAGACTATTGAAAAAGACCCTGCCCCTCTTCACTCTTCTTACTCCGCACTTTTCCTGTTCACTACTGAACGAATACTTCCCTACGCATAAGACAATCGATTGAAGCGAGCAGCAACACGTTATACGCTTGCGCCACGTTGGATCATTTTGAACCGAAGACCCACCGATAACGGAAGTACATTTATCAATCCGGGAGCACTGGATTTTTATGAAAAAAATCGCGCTCGAACTTCGGGACTGAAGTCGGGTGCAGGCTCAGATGCCGGAAGTCAGGTTTCAGATGGCGGCTGTCGAAGTTCGGAACTAACAGTTCTTGAGGGGAGGACGTTCGATGGGAAATGAGAAAGACTCGGACTTGAGAATCCAGAAAGATTCGGCTCTCGAGAGGTTCGGGCTGGGCCTGGCGACCTGGAGCGAGAAATGGTTTCCGGACGCGTGGGTATTCGCGCTGCTCGGCATCGTTTTTATCTTCATTCTAGGGATCATCATTGGAGAAAGCCCTATGAACCTTGCCCTGGCCGGCGGCAAACAGTTCTGGGTATTGATACCATTTACAATGCAGATGGCCATGATCATCATCGGGGGCTATGTGGTTGCTTCGACACCGGCCGTGTACTGGATCATTCGCAAAGTTGCCCTGATCCCGAAGAATGGAAAGACGGCCGTTGCCTGGATTGCTTTTTTCTCAATGTTGACCTCACTTATATCCTGGGGACTCAGCCTCATTTTCAGTGGTCTTTTGGTCCGTGAGATTACGCGCCGCCTCGACGATATGGACTACCGGGCAGCCGGCGCCGCGGCCTACCTTGGGCTGGGCGCAGTATGGGCCTTGGGACTTTCCTCGTCAGCCGCGCAGATGATGGCCACCAAGAGCGCCATTCCGCCCAAACTGTTTGAAATCAGCGGCCTTATCCCTATGACCCAGACGCTGTTCATCTGGGGGAATTTCTGGACCATAGTGGCGTTGATCACCGTGTCGATTCTAGTCGCCTACTTTTCAGCGCCGAACCCCAATCGAGCTAAGAATGCAAAGGATTTCGGCCTTTCCTTCGATCAGCTCGATATGAGTGTCGAACCACGACAGAAACCTGGTGAATGGCTCGAATACAGCCCCCTTCTCATCGTCATCGTGGGGGCCATCCTTGTCTACTACTTGATAGACCTGTTCAGGACTTCGCCTACCGGGGCGCTGGCGGCGCTCGACCTGAATATTTATAACCTGATTTTTATCACGGTCGGAATGCTACTGCACTGGCGGCCGAAGAGGTTTCTTAAAGCCGTTGCCCAGGCGGTGCCCGCCACCGGCGGCGTATTGATTCAATTCCCTTTCTATGCGGTTATCTTCGGGATGATAGTCGGCACCGGCATAAATGGATGGCTGACCGATCTATTCTACAAGGTAACCACTCAAGGGACTTATCCGCTCCTCGTGGCTATTTACTCGGCCGTGCTCGGGGTATTCATTCCGTCGGGCGGATCGAAATGGGTCGTAGAGGCCCCCTATGTTCTTCAGGCCGCCAATATGCACCACGTAAACCTCGGATGGGTCACTCAGATATATAATGCATCCGAGGCGCTGCCGAACCTGTTGAACCCCTTCTGGATGCTGCCGCTCCTGGGCCTGCTGCACGTAAAGGCAAGGGATTTGGTCGGCTATGCGGTTTTGCAGATGTTCATCCACATTCCGCTCGTTTTCTTTTTATGCTGGCTATTTGCCCAACTCATACCCTATGTCCCTCCGTTGAAATAGTGCCCGGCCTGCGCGGTCATGTGGCAAGAGGTGAGGAAAAACAAAAGCGCCTGTTTGTAATTTTAAAGGGAGGAAAATCCTGATGCCAGCGCACAAGCACACCATCGTGGACGAATACGATGGGATGGTGGCCTTTGGGCTTTCAAGAGAATTGGATGAAAAATCGCTGATGTACTACCTTCAGAAATTTTCGGATGACGACCTGCTGAAGGTGCTGGCGCCCCGTCTTTCGGATGATGAAATAAACCGGTTGTTCGACCTTATTTCGGAATTGCTGCGAAACCACCTGAGCGACAGCGAATATCACGGGTTATTTCTCAAGGACTAATACGGAGTTGCGTTCAAGATTGAACTAACTAAGAGAGCGGGGGACCTTCCCCCGCGCCCCCGGGATTTCTGCCACACGCGCAAGCGCGTGAGGCAGAGCGCGGCACCTCGCGGGGCGTGGAGATTGGCCAGCGTTCCTCGCTGGGCGCCACCTCCGGTGCGGCGCTGGGCAATTCGGTTTTGTTATTGCGCTGGGGTAGTACGCGCCACCGCAGCGCCGCTCCTAAATGGCCCTGCAATGGCTAAGTTGGAGGCAACTCGCATTTTCTTTGTCATCCATTGGTACCATCTTGAACGCAAATTGGTATGAGTGTTGACCCCAAGAGTTTCGTCCCGGACAGGCGAGACTTAAACCCGGGAAGCGCCACCAGCCCCGTCCGTTTGCCGGATGAGCCATATTTAATCTCTTGTGATCTGAAATCTTAAAGGAATCAAACCTCAATGGCGCCTGTTACCAGGAATGAAAATCAAGGTATGTTCAGGAAACTCAAAGATTCTGTACTGTCCACCGCAGAACGCTACAAAGGAGAGATGTGTGAACTTTCGCCGAGCCTGAACTGGCGGCTGCTTAAAGGATTTGTTACGTACAGCGCAAATTAATGGAGAAAAATACCCAAGTTGGAGATGTATCAATCGGGATTTGCTAAACTGCTACCAGGGAGACCCTTGTACGGTGCGTTTCATGTCTAACCCGGCTTTACGAGCGAGAGCCGGTGGAGCCCTACGACTCCTCCCGGCTTGGATTGTGCGTGCGGCGGTCGATGAGTTGGATAAGAGGAACTGCCTCAAAGAACGCCTCGCGGTTAAGCGGATGAGGTACCTATCTCCTATTTCTTGTACACGACGACATCACCTGCCGTGACCTGGGGCGGTTTTGGAAGTATGTGGGCAATACTCTGCCGCACCCAGTCCGCAGCTCTCTTGTTTGATTCCTCAGCGGCGGCTTGGTTCAGAAAGACGCTGATTGAAGTCGCAACACCGCCCCCTGAGTCAACCACCAAGTAAGCGATGAAGCCCGGGACCTGACTGATGAGCGGCACAAAGCCTTCATTCACCTTCTGCGCTAACTCCTTAGCATTTGTAACACCCTCGTACCGTCGTACCGATGCATACATAGGAAATCCTCCTTTTTATGCTTAAATGAGACCTCTGTTGCGATAAATCCCAAGAATCCTCTGAGAGTTACTATCCGGAAATGCGCACTCTCACTTAGAGAAAAGTATTATGGAGGAAAAAGGCGAGAAGGCCCCCAAAGGGATACCAAAAATTCCCCTTGGAGGCTTCACATTGGCATTTTGTGGAAAATCAACTTCATAACTTACTCCAGACAGAAGCCCGAAGTTATATTTATAACTGCTCAGTAGACTCACCGATTGTTAATATTACAGTCACATTCCGCTTTCGCAAGGGATTTTTTTGGCCGCTAAATCAAGCTCCAAGGAGCAAATTGACAGAGACTCGGGCAAGATTGAGCAGAGATTGTCGATTGTGTGGCATTCTCGTAGGGCGGGAGGTTTCTGTCGTACCTTTCTTTCTCACTCCCTTATACCACCGCAAGAAAGTTTAATTTTTGCCCTTTTTTGGAATCACATCCCAACTCCTGGAAGCCCTAAGCCGATCCACAACGTCAGCGTCCTCAACTCGGCTGATCCATTGGCGGGAGAAAGGTTAATTTCTACCCCTTTCTGGAATAACGGAAGCCTTTTTTGCGTGCAGACAAGCACATCACTGATCTGCCGACTGAGGCGGGAGTATTATGTTGGTCGTAAGCGTCCCAAGATCGACTGACAATGCCAGTGTGACGTAGAAAGGAAGCGTCTCAAACTCGGTTCGGCTGATAAATCGGCGCTCTGACAGCATTTCAGATTATGTGGCGTTTTACGTTTGTTTTTTCTCCCCGAGAATTCCGAGTGAGTAAGACGCTTGGATTCGAACCAGCGGTCGTCCTTTACCAGCAACTGTGCGGACACACGGTGGAACACAGATGGAGTACGTGAGTGAAAGGGGTATCGGACCAACTCTGGATACCTCTTTCTCATTTGCAGGCGGAGGTTTGAAATCCTGCTCAAAGTATGATTACAAAACTTGAACTTATTAATCGGAAGCCAGAGATTAACATTCAGGAGAGGTGTAGAAACTTCGGTAGAACTAAGACCACAACGGCTTGTGAAGATTGGAGCCAGAGTCTACCATGCGAGGAGACGGTACGTCCATGTTGCTACAACTTTTCATCTTGCCCGTTACTATCGTATCCTATTCCCCTGGCACCCACCCTATCAGGGGGCGTGGCGAATCGCGTTGCCCAAGTGTGGGGAGGAGGCTTGTCCTCAAATCGAAAAAATCAGCCTCATTCACGTTTCAATTGCACGGTGTATCGGCCCTCTCGCAAAACCAATAGGGATATCGCCAAACTGGAATGGTATGTATGACAAGTTAGTCTCATTCATCTTTGATCAAATGCTGCCTTCTGAACCTGCGCGTCTGGAGTTAAAAAAGTATAACGAAAGGACTTCAATCCACGCCCGTTCACTCAGAGGGGCCGGGGAATGCTCTGAGGATCAAACCTTTCGTAGCCTAACATGGGGTTGATTGAACAACGAACCGGAAGTTGATCGAGGTTAAAACTTCGGATACAACTGTAGCACCGAATACATCGATTAATAGTTTCTTCCACTCCATCTTTAATCTTCTGTGGCCAAAATGGATCGCAAAGCAATGGACGAGACAATGCAACAAAGTCTATCTTCCTGCTGAAAACGGCCTCAGCGGCGGTATCAGGCGTCTGAAAGTTTGCACAAATGACGGGTATGGAGACTGCGGCTTTGATTACGGAAGCATCCTCCACGAAAGAACCTTCTTCACGGGGAATGGTCCGCGTGGTAGCCCCATAGCACCCCCCACTTACGGAAAGGTAATCCACTCCCGCTTTTTCCAACGCCTGCGCCATCTGTGTGGATTCCTCCAGATCCAGACCGTCCTGAATCCATTCCCGTGCGCTGAATCGGTACCCAACAACGAATCTGTCCCCGGCCCTTTCCTTTATTTCACGAATCAACTCCAAGGAAAGCTTCCACCTCTTTTGGGGAGAACCACCGTACTCATCAGATCTTCGGTTATAATAAGGAGAAGTAAACTGGCCGAGGAGATAGCCATGGGCCCCATGAATTTCCACCCCGTCAAACCCCGCCTTCTTTGCTCGCATGGATGCAAGAGCCATGGCCTCCTTGAGGTATTCAATTTCCTTGATCTCAAGGGGACGCGGGGGTTCAGCCTCCTTGAGCGAAAATGACTTGAGTGAAACCGGAAGACCTTCCTTCTGAACCAATGCCGGGATGTCCGAAGGGGCGACCAAGTCCCTCTGCCCGTAAGGATGGAGCGCCTGCGCACCCTGCCCCATCATGATCTGCACAATGGCTTTCGCTCCCCCCCAGTGTATCACAGTGGCTAAGTCTCTGAATCCCGGAGTGTAACCGTCACCGGCCAGTGAGAGTCCATAATTGGGAGCAAAGGCATACTTTCCCGTCACCCCGGTACCTTCTACAATGATAAGGGAGCAGCCGCCCTTGGCTCGCGCGTAGTAGTAGCACAAAGTCTGATCGGTTACCCTTCCCTTCGAGTCAGCCATTCCCACATAGGTCGGCGCGAGAGCAATTCGGTTGGACAGCTGCAATTCACCCAGCGTACACGGTTCAAATAGTGGACGATATTTTTCCTGCATATCCTTCTCCTCCTGGTGTAAATCGTGGATCACGTCAGTCTTGTGCCGAAAGGATCTGTTTTGCGGCCAACCTGTATTGTGTTTCCGCCCCTGACAGGACAAATCCCTCTTCCCCCTTCCCCTTGTAAGAGAAGAAATGGAGGACCTCGCTCTCTTGTGCCATCTGCTCCACCCTCATCCCTGCGGCGTGAAACCCTTTCACATTTGAGACACTTCATCGAAGTACTCCTCTTGTAAAAGAGCCAGGCTGCTAAGTTTTACCGCATGCCCGGTCGAACTAGATCGAACCATTCACGGATTGCATTATGCGCGAAAGAGGTCATAAAAACTTATGAATTTTACGATGCCCCAATCAAAACGCGCAAGAAGAAATACCGACCGGGAGTTAACAGTCCTTTGACACTGTACGTAATAAATCTTCAAAATCCACATCTGTTCAGGCTTCGCGAAAGTCAACCTTCCTTGCCAATGTACAGAACCCTGTTCATACCGAGGTGCATAACGACAATGATGCTAATATGTTAATCAGGTAACCGGCCCCCTCTAACGCCACATAGGAGAGTGCGCCGCAGGCGCACGAAAGGAGGCTCAAAGAAAATGAGCTGAATTTGTCGTGCATAAGCTGCACGGGAGATGAAGGAAGGCCCTTCGAAGTCGGCTTCCAGGAGCAGGCTTCAAA
>JBKQTS010000160.1:0-5633 GCA_052143075.1 Syntrophobacteraceae bacterium
AGTTTCTGGAGAAATTCTGCGTTATCTTCAGCATTGGCGGCACGCTGCCAGGTGGTGGTCTTTTGCGCGGCAACCCTGACAGCCTGCTGAAGCTCGGGCGGCAGTTTGTCCATGATCTTCTCGCTCATAAGCAGAACGCCGGGCTCATTGACATGCTTGGTGAGAGAAAGGTACTTCTGTACCTCTTGGAATTTGGCGAAATAGACCATGGCAGGAGGATTTTCCTCGGCATCCACCACGCCCTGCTGCAAGGCCGTGTAAAGCTCGGACCAACCGACAGGGGTGGGCGCCGCGCCCAAGGCTTTAAAGAAAGCAACGTGAACTTTGACCGGCAGGGTACGAATCCTGAGACCCTTCATGTCGGCAACCGACATTATCGGTTTAGTTTTGGTCGTCACATCGCGGAAGCCATTATCCCACCAATCCAAAAGGAGAAGACCTTTTTTAGCCAGCAAGCCACTGAAGGTTTCACCGATGTCCCCATCCAGGGCCTTGAACATGGTTTGCCGATCCTTCCACAGGTAGGGAAACACGATGACGCCCAACTGCGGGACATAACTGGTCACATGGGTGGATCCGGCGATCATAAAGTCGGCGGTGCCCATCCTTAGCAATTCCGCAACTTCACGGTTGGTCCCCAGGGAACTTGAGTGGAAAACTTGAACTTCAATCTGCCCGTTGGATGCCTCCTCAAGATTTTTTTTAAAAATCTCCGCCGCGCGACCCCAGGAAAAATCCTTGGCCGTACAATTAGCGAATCTCATCGTATACTTGGCCGCGGCATGGGCCGGTATACAGAAAGCCAGCAAAAGCGCAAAAGACACCAGTACCGAAATAATTTTGCCTCTCATGACAGCTCCCTCCTCACGCCTCATTAGGGCGTATAAAAATAGATGTCTCTCCCTGTTCTCGGACCCTCGCAGGGAAGGTCTCTGGACCGCCTCTTCCCTGCATCAGGGCCAGGGCCATGGATAAAATCCAGCCGGGCTGCTCAGGTTGAAGATCACCTCATCCTGAGGGCGCGGGTACATATTGCCCCGAATTTGCCAGCTAAAATCAGTGAGATAATCTAATCCATCAGCCCGCCGCACCAGCGGTCGGTCATGTCCGGGAACGATCACCCTGGCTCTTTCCATCACTCGACTAATACTGGCCTTGGCCTTGGTGCGGTCAGCGCAACTCGTTGTTGGTTCCCCGGTCAACGCCTCCCAGCCGTTTTTGATTACATCCCCACATACGGCAATTGTGGATGGGCCCTCCCAAAACATCACCAGGCAACCCGGGGTGTGACCCGGCATGGTTACCAGTTGGATAGACTCGCTAAGATCCAACTTCTCTTCGACGATCTGCATCTTTCTCCCTTGAAAAAGAGCAGGCCAGAGGTCCGGGATGGACGGGTCATCGATTTCGCGGGAGGCCACTCGACGCGCGTAATCCAACTCCGCCTGGCTCAGCGTTACCGAGGCATTCTGAAACAGCGAAAGATTCAGGATATGGTCGAAATGGAGATGGGAAAGCACGACGTGGGAGATGAGCGAAGGATCCAGTTTCGCCTCATTTAGGACGGCGAGGAGCACTGAACGATCACTATAGTGCCCCGTATCGAAGAGCGCCCATTCCCCCTCCAGAGAGAAGAGAGTCACCGTGCAGTATCCAAGCCAGCCGCGACTAGTCGTACACGGGACTCCATACAAGAGTATTTGGAGCTCCGCCAGTTCCCTGTGTCGAAAAATTCGACTATTAGAGTTCATGATTTTTTCAGGGGCAAAGAGGTTAGCTGTCCTAATTCCCGGGCGAGCTTAGAGCTCCAAACCTAGAGCGGATTCAAATCCACCCTTGATTGCCTCAAAAATCGATCTGGGTTCATTGGCGTCTCCCACGATTACCATTGGGGTGCCAAGGCCGACGGCCTTGGCCAACGATCTATCGCTCCGGTAGCCAACCGCAAAGACGATGAAATCGAAGGGACCGAGAGAAACCATCCCCTCCGGAGTTTCCACCTTCACCAACTCACCCGAGATAGAAACAAGACGGGTATTGTTTAAAACCTTGACGCCGGCTGCGGCGAGCCTCTCTAAAAGAAGGTAGAGACGAGTTGAGTGAATCCCCAGCCCGATCTGCTCCGTCATCTCGATGACGGTTGCCTCCCTACCGGCGTCGGCGAGAAAGTCGGCAATCTCAAGCCCTCCTACCCCACCGCCAACCACAAGATATCGGCCTGGAGATACCCTTTCAGAGGTCAATAGTTTTTCAGGAGACAGGAGGCGATCACTACTCTCAAGCCCATCGACCTCAGGCCGGACACTGGTTGCCCCTGTGGCCAGAATGACCTGGTCAGGGGCCTCCACCCGGATGGTCCCCTCCGTGACCTCTTGACCCGTCCTAAGGTCGACGCCGTTTTCTCTGGCCTCTTGGACCAAATAGTCGGTGAGATCTTGCAGGACGCCCTTGTGGGGTGGAAGTTTAGCAATATTCAGTGCTCCGCCCAGAATGGGCTGCTTCTCTAGGAGTTTGACCCGTGCGCCGCGTTTGGCGGCAGTTGCGGCTGCGGAGAGGCCAGCGGGGCCTCCTCCTATTACAAGAATCTTACGCTTTTGCTTTAGGGGCTGGAGCACCAGCAAATCTCTTCCGACATAGGGATTGACTGCACAGCGTACATACTCATCCCGTTGGAGACAGAGGAGGCAGAAATTGCAGGCTATACATGGCCTGATCTCCTTTTCCTTTCCGGTGAGCATCTTGGCCACATATTGGGGATCGGCCAGGAGCGCCCTGCCCACCTCAGCAAAATCAGCATAAGCGCCAGTGATTGCCCCTCTGAAGACCTCCGGACGATCCAGGCGTCCCACGCCAAAGACCGGGACGGAAACCGTCTCTTTAAGCGCCCGGGCCAGAGGGAGCAGTGAGCCCCTTTCCACCTCCATCGGTGGACTCATGCGATACTGGGTCTTACCGATCCCGCCAGAGGCGCTGAGATAATCTACCCCGAGATCTTCGAGCCATCGTCCCACCTCGAGGGTCTCGGCCAGTATCAGTCCATCTTCAACAAATTCATCCATGCTGAGGCGAACCCCAAGGAGTATGGCGCTGCCTACCTGAGCCCGGACAGACTGCACCGTATCTCGCAGCAACCGGAACCGATTTTTCAGGCTGCCACCATACTCGTCCCGGCGGTGGTTGAAGTGCGGAGAGAGAAAATAGTTCAGCCAGTAGTCATGGCAGGCATGGAGTTCGATTGCATCAAAACCGGCGTCTTTGGCCCGAGCTGCGGCTCGGCAAAACGCCTTCCGGTATTTCTCAATCGTGCTGTATTGGTAGGTCTCTGGAAGCTTGCCGACATCCTTGAAGCTCAATTGAATGCCAACTCGAGTATAGTCGCCAAGGGAATGTGCCAGATTGGTCAGACCTTCGGTAAGCTCGTCTTTTTGAATGCCCAGCTGCCTTCTAAACCCCTGCCCATCTTTGTGAACGTAGGCGGCTCCCAAAACGATGAAGCCGACCCCACCCTGAGCTCGTGCAAGGTAAAAGTTTTTATAGATATCAGTGACCGCCCCATCCTCACCGGCAAGGTTGGTCACCATCGGTGCCATCACTGCCCGGTTGGCAAATTTCCACCCTCTGATCTCAATAGGCGTATAAAATTCCAAAATTATTCAGCCACTTTGAGAAAATTTATTAATGATCAATTATATTGTTAACAATCTGGAAATGTCAACCGCTTTCTCGGATGGATTGCAAAAATTTAATTTCGCCAAGGGGGGCCTTTTTGCTCCATAAACTCGAAGGCGAGCTTATTCAGCGGTGTGTTCAGTTGCGGCAAACTTGACCTGCATTGGAGCGGCAAGCCCTTTAAGTTTTTGGCCTCTAAATGGGTCAGCGACCTATGGACCTCAGGCAAGCACCCCAGATTATGGGTCACCAGGGGCAAGCTGATTTGCATTGAAGCAAACTAACCAAGAATTGAAGATAACTCCTATATGCAAAGTCAAGCAGTCAAGGTGCCCCGGTGTTCTTTTAGAATCCAAACCAGTCTCCTATTCGTGGTTCCCCGCTCAGGTGGGACCGCAAGTAAGTAATCCGGGGTATTCAACAGGGCTGACATACTTGCCAACGTGGTTGCGTGTAGAAAGCACTCACAGCTATCATTCGCCATGCCCTAAACCGGTTTTTCACTCACTTTCCTGTGCTAAGCCGCCAGGTCCAGGGCGTATGCCTGTTTAGCCAGCAACATTCGTCTCATGCGCAGCAGCAAGGTGCGGGCAATGGCTACAATGGCGCGCTTCCCTCCTGAACGGATTTTGATCCTTTCATATTTCGCGCGCATCACTTGGTCCTTGGTGATCAGTTTCCATGAGGCTTCTACCAGGATGGCCCTCAGAGTATTCTTGCCGATTCCGGTGATGCGGCCCATGCGCACCTTATCCGCACTGGAGTATTGGGACGGGGTTAAACCCACGTAAGCCGCCAGTTGTTCCGCCCGTCGGAAACGGGACACGTCCTGCAGTTCTAGCAGCAGTTCCATGGCAGAGATCATCCCGATACCGGGGATGCTCTGCAAAATCTCCACCCGTTCCCGGTACCGCGCAGTCTCGGATAATTCCCGCAGCAGTTGGGTCTGTTTGTCGATCTGCGCACTTAAAAATTCATACTGCTCCAGCAGGCGGTTGAAGCTCTCCTGCATCCAACGGTTCCCAAACCTGATGCGCTGCAGAGTCTCGAAGTATACCTGGGTCCATCTACCTCGGGGCTCTTCCAGATGAATCCCGTAGAATCTCAATTCTGCCTTGATGCGGCTCTGGGTCCGCACCCGATCTCTGACTAACTGCCGGCGCCGGCGGATGACCTGGCGGTGATAAAGTTCCTCTTCACTAGGCACCCACACCCGCTTCAGCATCCCCTTGGCCAACAGATGCGCCAGTTTACTGCTGTCCCGCCGATCAGTCTTGACCCGGTTGCCGTACTCCTTGGGAACCAGACTCGGAGGAGTAACCAGGCAGGGGATGCCATGATCCACCAGGCGGTCATGAAGCCGGAATCCAAAATATCCGGCTTCATAGACTGCCTGCAGGGGATGGCCGGGATAGCGAGCTAACACTCGGTGCAATGCTTCCCAGGTCCCTGGAATGCTGGCGCTGAACAACTCCAGGTCCACCGTCCGAATGGTTACGTGCCACCTGTTTTTATGCAGGTCGATTCCGACAAATAAATCCTCTTCGCTTGTAACCTGATGCTTGGGGCGTCTCATTCTCGGCCTCCTTCTTGATTGGTTAGACTGGCCTGGAATCCCAGAATACCACCAACCTATAGGACAGACAGAGCTTTCCTTTGCATCATAGTTACTTGCCACTATACGCCCTTCCGCTAATTTTTCCATATGGTTCGTATATCGAGAATCCTTTGACTGCCCCCCTTTCGCCTCTCACAAAATGCGCCACGCATTTATAGGGGGTGTTCCTACGGGCACAGGTGCCCAGTCAATCGGCAAGAATTTTTCATAAAAATTTTTGGGCCGGCCCATACCAGGGGGGCTGCTGCTATTGCCCCTCGACGAAAAAGTGAAAAAATTTCCGTAGCACTCATACTGACCGGGGGGGGGAGGGAGTCCCATGCCCGGGGTTTGCCTTCCCGGGCCG